>CAWUOA010000534.1:0-2491 GCA_963923225.1 uncultured Planctomycetaceae bacterium | reverse complement strand
CTGGTCACCACGTGCGGAACGCCCGAATGGATGGCCCCGGAGACGGTCCTGGGAGGCCCGGCCGACGAGCGGACCGACATCCACGCCCTGGGGCTCGTCCTCGACCGCTTGCTCACCGGCCGCTGCCTGAACGCGGGACCGACGCGCGGGGAGGTCTTCCGGCGGATCCGCGACGTCGAGCCGGAGCCGGCCGATCGGGTCGTGAACGGGATCCCGGCCGATCTCGTCGCGGTGTGCCTGAAGTGCCTGGCGAAGAATCCGGCGGAGAGATACCGCTCGGCCGCAGAACTCGCCGTCGACCTCGCCCGGTTCCTGGAGGGGCTGCCGACGATCGCCCGCCCCCTCACCCCCGTGGGGCGCCTCGCACGCTGGGCGCGGCGCAACCCCGCCCGCGCGGGCGCCGTCGCGGCGTGCCTGGCGGCGCTGTGTCTCGGGGGGATCGCCTGGCGCGAGCGGTCGATCCGGATCAGGCTGGCAAAGAAACAAGCCGTGGCGGAACGGGCGGCGGCGCGCGGGCGTGCCGTGGCCGACGCCGCCCACCATCTCCGGCGCGGGTTCGAGACGCTCCGCAGCGGCAACGTCAAAGGGGCGCTCGAGGCGCTCGAGACGAGCACCGCCGCCGATCCCGGCCTGGCCGACTCGATCGCCGGCGGATGGCTGCTCGCCCGCGTCCATGGCGAGCGGGAGACGCTCCTGGGGCCCGCCGAGCCCGGGCCGCGCGGGACGGCCGCCGGGATCCATCGGATCGCCGTCGCTCCCGATGGCCGCAGGCTCGCCGCGGCCGGGGCCGACGGCGTGCTCCGCATCCGGCCCCTCGCGGCTGACGGCGGCGCCGCCGGCGAGGCGATCGTCGTCGAGGCCGGCACCGAACTCAACGACGTCGCCTTCTCCCCCGACGGAGCCCTCCTCGCGACCGCGGCGGAGAACGGCTGCGTGAGACTGTGGGACGCGCGCGACGGAAGGCTCGTGAGGGAGGTGGCGGAATCAGGCGAGCCGGTCTTCGCGGTGGCGTTCCTCGAGGAGGGACGCCGGCTCGTCTGGGCGGGTGTCGATCGGACCATCCGCATCGTCTCCCTCGAGACGACCGGAAGCCCCGCGGCGCCCGTGCGGATCCGGCCCTTCGATCCGCCGGCAGCCGAAGGCGAGCCCGAGCCGGCCGACATCGAGGCGATCCGAGTCGTCGACGATCGACGGCTGCTCGTGGCGATCGATCACGACGTGTGGCTGGTCGCGATCCCCTCCGGGGAGCTGCTCCGCCGCTTCGTCGGGGAGAAGTGGGGCGACGTCATGGGGGTCGACGTGTCTCCCGACGGCACGCGGCTCCTCGCCACCGGTTGGTTCGATCGGGTGGGGAAGGTGTGGGATCTCGCCAGCGGCGAACTCCTCCTCACGCTGCCGCCCCATCCGGCCTGGGTGCAGCGTGGCGTCTTCACGTCCGACGGAGAGCGGATCGTGACCGCGTGCAAGGACGGGGTGCTCCGCGTCTTCGACGCATCGAGCGGGACGCTTCTCGAGAGCCTCGTGGGGCACGTCGACCGGGCGTGGGACGGCCTGGTGCATCCCTCGGGGGCGATCCTCTCCTCCGGTTCCGACGGAACCGTCCGCGTCTGGGACGATCGCCGCACGAGCGACGTCGGCCGGAGCGTCGAGATCCCCTTGTCGGGCGTCGTCGCCGCGGTGCCGCTGCCGACGCCCGGCAGCTTCTGGATCCATCCTTCGAGCGGCCCGCCGGCGACGTTCGAGCCGGCCAGCGGGGCGACCCGGACGCACGAAAACGCCCGCGGGAACGGGGTGTGGCGGATCGTGCCCGATGCGGCGGGGGAACGGATCGTGGTCTCCGACGAGCGGGGGCTGCGCGTGGTCGATACGGCCGGCGGTGGCAGCGTGGTGCTCGTCGAGCGGCAGACTCCCGGGGCGTTCCAGTGGGGGCCCGCAGGAGACCTGTTCGCGGCGATCGAGGAGCCGGGGAGCGCCGGGGCGGACTCGCCGGTGAACCGGCTGGTCGCCTGGGGAGATGGACTCTCGCGACGGAGCGACATCGCCGAGCTCCCGGCGAATACCAGCTCCCTCGCGGTCACGACGCGGCCGCGGCCGCGCCTCGCTGCCGCGTCGGGCACACGGATCATCGTCTTCGATCTCGGGCCCGACGGCCTGCCGGTGGCGGCGAGCATGCGGACGATCGCCGATCTCGCGCCGAAGGTGTCGCCCGGGATCCTCCTCGCCTGGTCCCCTGACGGTGCCCGGCTGGCCTGGGGGTCGACCGGGGGGCTCGTGGGGATCCTCGACGCGGACTCAGGCGCCCAGGGCGCGATGGTGACCTCGTTCATCCGCGCCGTGCGCGGGATCGTGTGGGCGCACAATTCGCGGGCCCTGCTCGTGGCCGACGAGGAGTGCATCCGCCTCCACGACGTCGCCACCGGGACGATGCTCGACGAGATCCGCCCGGGGTGGACCATCACGTCGATGACGATGGCCGAGGGACTGCCGGGGG
>CAWUOA010000533.1:0-2492 GCA_963923225.1 uncultured Planctomycetaceae bacterium | reverse complement strand
CTGCGGGCGGTCGTCCATGCCAGCGTTCCCACGGAGGCCTCGCCGCGTTTCCGGGCCCTCGTCGAGCGGATGAAGCAGGCGGCTGACCGCCACGGCACCCGCAACGCCTATTATCTCTCCAATGCCGTCTGCCGGTTCCGGTTCACCAACGCCGTCGATTCAGGCTGGGCCGAGTTCACGGTGGAGGGGACGGTCCTCACCGACGACCGCGACTCGCGGACCGTCGGCAGCGACCTGGCCGTCGCGCTTTCCAAGGAGACCTGCGACTGGCTGACTCAGCCGGCCGTGCAGTGGCTCGAGATCGCGGCACGACGCGCGGTGGAGGCGGAGTTCGACCGCTACATCGCCGCGGGTGACCTCGAACGCGTCCTCGAACGGCTCGCCCGCGAGCAGGCCGCCTCCGACGCCGCCGGCGGGTATGTCGGCATGAACTTGTGAATCGTCGCGGACGGTTCCGTCCCTGGCCCCCTTCACTGCGCCATTCGGCGCTCGCCGCGGTTGCGGGCCTTCTCACCAGCGGTGGTGGACCAGCGGCCGGACCAGGTCGTCGTAGACCTTTTGGACGGCCGCCTTCGTCGTCGCCGAGAGCGGAGGGAGGTCGGCGGCCGCCGCGTTGGCCAGCACCTGCTCGGGCGAGCGGCCGCCCGGGATGACGGTGGTCACCGCGTCGAACGACAGGATCCACGCCAGCGCGAACTGCGTCAGGCCGGTGCCGGCCGGGAGCAGGCCGCGCAGCCGCTCCACCGCCTCGAGGCCGGTCTCGTAATCGACGCCGGAGAAGGTCTCCCCCCGGTCGAACATCGCCCCCTGGCGATTGAAGAGGCGGTGGTCCCCCTCGGGGAACACGCTCGCCCGGGTGAACTTTCCGCAGAGCATCCCGCTGGCCAGCGGCACCCTGGCGATCACCGCCACCTTCCGCCGCAGCGCCTGCTCGAAGAACAGCTCCGCCGGACGGAGGCGGAAGGCATTGAAGATGATCTGCACCGACTGCACGCCGGGGTACTCGATCGCATGAAGTGCCTCCTCCACCTTCTCCACGCTCACGCCGTAGAAGCGGATCTTGCCGGCCGCCACCAGCCCGTCGAGGGCCTCGAAGACCTCCGGCCGGTAGTAGACCTCGGTCGGCGGGCAGTGGAGCTGCACGAGGTCGAGGCAGTCGACCTCGAGGTTCGACAGGCTCCGCTCGACGAAGGCGGTGAGATTCCCGGCCTCGTAGCCGTCGGCCGTGTGGGGCGAGAGGCGGCGGCCGGCCTTCGTGGCGACCCGGAACGGCTCCTTCCGCTCGCGGCGGAGTCGGGCGATGAGGCGCTCGGAGAGACCGTCTCCGTAGACGTCGGCGGTGTCGAAGAAGTCGATGCCGGCGTCGAGTGCGGCGTGGAGCGCGGCCATCGACGCCTTCTCGTCGGCGCCCCCCCACTGGCCCCCGCCGATGGCCCAGGCGCCGAATCCGATCTCCGAGACGTCCCAGCCGGTGCGGCCGAATGTGCGGTGTTTCATGATCGCGGCAGTGTCCTCCGCCGCCCGCGGGCTGGCAAGGGCCCGGGTATGATCGGGGCATGGGCACAGCATCGGCACCGCGGACCGCCGTGATCGTGGGGGCCTCCTCCGGGATCGGGGAGGCGCTCGCTCGGCGGCTGGCGGACGAAGGCTGGTCGCTCGGCCTGGCGGCGCGGAGGATCGACCGGCTCGCGACGCTCGCCGTCGAGCTCGCGGCTCGTCATCCCGGGCGGACGTTCGTCCCCCGCGCGATCGATCTGGTCGATCCCGACGCCTCGATCGCGGCGTTCGAATCGCTCGCCGCCGAAGTCGGCGGCGTCGGTCTGGTCGTCGTCTCCTCGGGGGTGGGCCACGAGAACCCGTCCCTCGAGTGGCCGCCCGAGGCGGAGACCGTGGAGGTCAACGTCGCCGGCTTCACGGCGATCGCCGTGGCGGCGATGCGGCATTTCGAGCGCCGCGGGAGCGGGCACCTCGTCGGTCTGTCGTCGCTGGCCGCGCTCCACGGTCATGGCGACGCCCCCGCCTACGGGGCGAGCAAGGCCTACGTGAGCCGGTACTTGCAGGCGCTGCGCCACAGGGTCGCGGCCCGCAAGCTCCCGATCGCGGTCACCGACATCCAGGCCGGGTTCGTCGACACCGCGATGGCCAAGGGGGAGGGGCTGTTCTGGGTGGCGACCGCCGACGAGGCGGCGCGGCAGATCGCCCGGGCGATCGCACGGAGGCGGCGGCACGCCTACGTGACGCGGCGCTGGCGCCTGATCGCCTGGATCCTCCGCCTCCTCCCCGACACCTGGTGATCGGCGACATGGATCGGATCGCCCTCCCGCGCCGCTGCCTGTCCGCCGTCGGATGGATACTCGTGGCGAGTGGACTGTTCCACCTGCTCGTGTGGGGGGCGCGGGGCGGCGATTGGGAAGGGCCCCTCTCCTGGCGGAAGCCGATTCTCTTCGGTTTCTCCGCGGGGCTCACGGCGTTCTCGATGGCCTGGCTCTGGG
>CAWUOA010000532.1:0-2502 GCA_963923225.1 uncultured Planctomycetaceae bacterium | reverse complement strand
TCGGGTCGTCCAGGCGCGGGGAGGCGATCAGCAGCTTTCCGGTCAGGGTGTCCATCGGCTGGCGAACTCCAGTGCGGGAGCGACCCTCGCGGGCGCGGCGAATTGTAGCGGGTGGAAGTTCCGGGCGGCCGTCTTGCGGAATGGGGAGCGATCTGGCCGGATTCGCCCTCGCGGCACGGGCGGGGGGCATCGACCCCAGGCACGGTAGGATTTCCCAGGGTGGGGGGTGAAACGGCGGCGCTTCAGCGGCGTTCTCAGGGCGCGAAGCATTCCTCGGGTCGAGGCGAGCGCATCCTTTCTCCGTGGAGATTGCGGCCATGCGACGGCCTTCCTTGCGCATTCTGCTCCTGGCGACCCTGCCGATTCTGGCCGACATCACGCCCCCGCTGGGAATCGGGGAGGAGCGGCCGCCGGACGCAGTGGCCTTCGATGCGGATGACTGGCGTTTGATCGTTCGCTGCGTCGAAGCCCCCGGCCGGGGCCCGGTGGTGTTGGCGGTCGATCCCGTCTCCGGCGTCGGGGTCGGTGGGGTGGAGTTGAGTCTCGTGGATGAACAGCCTCGGGAAGGCGGCGCGCCGGTGTCGATTCCGCTCGGCACCACCGACGAGCGCGGCGTGTGTATCGTCGGTCCGACCGAGAGTCCGGTCCTGCAGCGGCCGGCCATCGAGGGGCATCGGGCGGGTACGCGGCGGCGTCGAACGCTCGTGGATCAAAACGGGATCGAACTCGCTTCCTGTCGCTGGATGGCGACGCCGCGCGGGGAGCGGGCAGTCGACGACGCCGATCTTCTCGCGGTGCAGCCGCTGGCGTTCGTCACCACCGATCGACCTCGCTACCGCCCCGGTGAGGAGGTGCGTTTCAAGGCGGTGCTCCGCGACGCGTCGGGAGCATCGATCGCCCCCGGGGAAGCGCCGGCTCGCGTCGAGATCCGCGACGGGGAGGGCCGTCTCCGCCATGTCCATCAAGGACGCTGGAGCCCGTTCGGCTCCGTCTCCGGCCGCTGGCGTACCGACGGCGACGCGATCCTCGGCGAGTACACGGTGTCGGTCGTGATGCCGACGTCGTCGAGGCGTCCGCCGCTGGGCGGCGCCCTGCGCTGGGCCGACCGGCTCGACGTGCCCTGGAGGCAGGGGGCGTTCGGAAGGTTCACGATGACCGCCGACGGCCGTCCGGAACTCGGGGTGCGCATCGTCGCCGGCGAGGAACCCTCCTCGGCGACGATCTCGGTGGTCCCGCTCGGCGGAGGAACGCCGGTCGCCGCCGCCGTGCAGTGGCGGGTGTTCCTGGTGGGGGCCCCGATGACGCGGAGGGACGTCTCCTTCCAATCCCGCGAGCCACTCGCCCCGCTCGACGACCCCCGAGCCTGGTACTACCAGGCGTGGATCGCCCGTGCCGAACGCGAGCGGGCGGCGTTGCCGGAGCGGTCCGGCGTGCAGAACTGCCTCCGCTTCGGCGACGCCGACGCCGGAACGGGGGCGGTGCTCGTCGCCGAGGGGAGCGGCCGGACAGGGCCGGACGGGACGCTTCCGGTCTCGTGGAAGGTGCCGGACGATCCCCGTGAGCACGGCCCGGTCGTCCGCATCGTGGCCACGGTCCGCGATGCGGCGCACCTCGTCGCCGAGGGCCTGGCGGAGTTCTCGTCCGATCCCGTGCCGCTCCGTCTCGAGGTCGGCACCGACCGGCTCTTCGCCGAGCCCGAGGAGGAGATCGAGGTCCGCCTCCGCGCCTCGACCCCCGACGGCCGGCCGGTGGAAGGGCAGGCGATCGAACTCGAGGGATTTCTCCTGCGGCCCAGTGACGAGGCCGTGGCGGGAAGACGCTCCCGGTGGGGGGCCGACCGCGTGCGATTCCATCACGAGTCGCTGCACACCGACGTCCGGGGACGCGCCCGCACCGCGGCACGCGTACCCGCGGGCGGGCGGGTGCGCTGGAGGGCGAGCGCCGTGCCCCGGGGCCGACCGCCCGGCGAGATGGTCGTCGCACGCGCCGATCACTGGTCGGCAGGCGACGACGTGGTTCTCGCATGGAGCGGCGCGGCTGAAGAAGCGGCGTTCGACTGGGACCGCACCAGCGCTCCCCCACTGCTCACGGAATCTCCCGGCCATGTCCGCATCACCCCCGATCGGTTCGCCTATGCCGCCGGAGAACGGGTTCGCCTCCTCGTCCGCAGTCGGGTCGCCCCCTGGCGGGGCTTCGTCGGCGTCGAGACACGCACGAGCCGACGCGTCGAACCGGTGGAGATCGACGGCGCGGTGGAGGTGATCGAGGTGCCGCTGATCGAGGAGGACAGCGGTCTGGCGACGATCTGGGTGGCGGGTGCCCGCGGGGAGGCGACCGCCTCGGACGAGCGGACGGTGTGCATGTTTCCCGCGAAACGATTGCTCGAGGTCGATGTCCGTCCGCGGGGGCCGGGGCATCGTCCGGGTGGAAGCGCGACCATCGACGTCGCCATTCGCGGCCACGACGGCGAGGGAAGGCGGGCGGAAGTGGAGATCGGCGTCG
>CAWUOA010000531.1:0-2510 GCA_963923225.1 uncultured Planctomycetaceae bacterium | reverse complement strand
TCCTCTCTGGTCTCGTGGGCTCGGAGATGTGTATAAGAGACAGGCCATGGACAAGCCCTCCGACCAGTCGCGCATGGACAAGATCGTGTCGCTCGCCAAGCGGCGCGGGTTCGTCTTCCAGTCGAGCGAGATCTACGGCGGCTTGAACGGTTTCTGGGACTACGGCCCGCTCGGCGTGCAGCTCAAGCGCAACCTCAAGGACGCCTGGTGGCACGACATGGTCGCCGGCCACGACGAGCTCGCCGCGCCCGCCGGCGCCCCCGAGCCGTACGAGATGGCGGGCCTCGACTGCACGATCATCATGCACCCGCAGGTGTGGAAGTGCTCGGGGCATTTCGACCTGTTCCACGATTGGATGATCGACTGCCGCGCGTCGAAGAAGCGTTACCGCTTCGACCACCTCCACGGCCGGTGGGCCTCGCACCGCGGCAAGAAGCTGTTCGTCGTCACCGACCAGTCGGGCGACGAGGCCCTGCCGCACACCGTCACGCGCGCCCAGAAGGGCTTCGGGCTGCGGGCCAAGCAGATCGAGGAGATCGAGTGGCTCTCGGGGCTCGAAAGCCTCGCCGCCGCGGTCCACTCGGGCACCGTGACGCTCTCGGACGCGCTCGGCCCCGACGCGGGAGAGCCGGGCTCGCTCACCGAGCCGCGCGAGTTCAACCTGATGTTCCAGACGCGGATCGGCGCCCTGGCCAGCGACGACGACGACCGCGCGTTCCTGCGGCCGGAGACGGCGCAGGGCATCTTCATGAACTTCAAGAACGTCGTCGACACCTCGCGCGTCCGCGTCCCCTTCGGCATCGGCCAGATCGGCAAGAGCTTCCGCAACGAGATCACGCCGCGCAACTTCACCTTCCGCTCGCGCGAGTTCGAGCAGATGGAGATCGAGTTCTTCTGCCGCCCCGACGCCTCGGCCGACTGGTACCGCTACTGGCGCGACCGGCGCTGGAAGTGGTACCTCGACCTGGGGCTCACCGCCGGCAAGCTCCAGCTCCGCGAGCATGCCGCCGACGAGCTCTCGCACTACTCCGTCGGCACCGCCGACATCGAGTACGCCTTCCCGTTCCTCGCCCCGGGAGAGTTCGGCGAGCTCGAGGGGATCGCCCACCGCGGCGACTTCGACCTCCGCAGCCACATGGAGGGGAAGCTCGTCCGCCAGGACGGGGCGCTGGTCCTGGAGACCGGTGCCGACGGCAAGCCGCGTCACAAGGGGAGCGGCAAGGACCTCTCCTACTTCGACGACGTCACCCGCGAGCGCTACGTGCCGCACGTCATCGAGCCCTCGGCCGGCGCCGATCGGGCCGTGCTGGCCTTCCTCTGCGACGCCTACCGGGAGGACGAGGTTCCCGACGAGGATGGCAAGCCCCGCAGCCGCACCGTCCTCTCGCTCCACCCGAGGCTCGCGCCTCTGAAGGTGGCGGTCCTGCCGCTGGTGAAGAAGGACGGCATGCCGGAGGTGGCCATCGACCTCTACCGCAAGCTCAAGCCCTGGATGAGCGCCTACTACGACGAGAAGGGCTCGGTGGGGCGGCGCTACGCCCGCCAGGACGAGGCGGGCACCCCCTGGTGCCTGACGGTCGACGGCCAGACCCTCTCCGACGGCACCGTGACGCTGCGCGACCGCGACTCGCTCGCCCAGGACCGGGTCGCGGTGGCGGAGGTGGTGGACCTCCTCCGGGACCGTCTGCGATGAGCCCGTCACGCGACGGTACGGCGGTTCCGGCGGCGATCCCGGCGCTCGGCACGGTCTGCTCGCTCGACGCCGACCTCCCCGCGATCCTCGACGATTACGCCGCCGGCCACTGCGGCGCCGTCGATCTCTGGCTCGGCCACGCCGAACGCTTCCTCGCCGCCTCGGAGCCGGAGCGGCTGCGCGATCTGCTCGCGGAGTCCGGGATCCGGGTCGTGGCGGCGAGCTTCCAGGGGGGGCTGCTCCTGGCCGACGGTGAGGCGGGCCGCGAGCACCGGACCCTCTTCGCCCACCGCCTCGATCTCTGTCGGGGCCTCGGGATCCCGGTGCTCGTCGTGGCCGGCGATGCCTTCGGACCGCTCGGTCCGGCCGATTTCGCGAGGATGGAGGAGAACCTCGCCGATGCCGCCAGGCGGGCCGGTGACGCGGGGGTGCGGCTGGCGCTCGAGTTCGACTCCCGGGCGAGTTTCCCGAACAACCTCCAGTCGGCAGCGGCGCTGGTGGACCAGATCGCCCATCCGTCTCTCGGCCTCTGTCTCGACTGGCACCAGTTCACCGTCGGCCCGAGCAAGGAGCGCGATCTCGGGCTCCTCGCGCCCGCCAACCTCTTCCACGTCCAAGTCTCCGACATCGCCGACGTGCCGAGGGAAATGGCACGCGACGCCGACCGGATCCTCCCCGGCGAGGGGGCGATGCCGCCGGACGTGCTCCTCGGCAGGCTCGAGAAAATCGGGTACGCCGGTGCCGTCAGCGTGGAGCTGATGAACCCGGCCCTGTGGTGCGTGCCGCCGCGGCAGTTCGGCGAGGTGGCCATGACCTG
>CAWUOA010000530.1:0-2515 GCA_963923225.1 uncultured Planctomycetaceae bacterium | reverse complement strand
CCGGGGGTGCATCGTCGCTCGATTGGGTGGTGGGGCGGAGCGGTGCCATGGGCCGCGCGAAGCGGTCGATCGAGCGGGCCGCCGAAGTCGGCTGCACCGTCCTCGTCATCGGGGAGACCGGCTGCGGCAAAGAGATCCTCGCTCGCCACCTCCACGGCAGCGGTCCGCGGGCCACGAAGCCGTTCGTGCCGGTCAATTGCGGCGCGCTGTCGAGCCAACTCGCCGAGAGCCAACTCTTCGGCCACGAGAAGGGTGCCTTCACCGGCGCCGAGGGGAAGGCCCTGGGCATCTTCCGTGCCGCCGAGGGAGGGATCGTGTTCCTCGACGAGATCGGCGAGATGCCGATGGAGTTGCAGACCAAACTCCTCCGCGTCCTCCAGCAGCGCGAGGTCCATCCGGTCGGATCGGCCCATCCGGTGGCGATCGACGTGCAGGTCGTGGCTGCCACCAACCGCGACCTCCAGGTCGAGGTCGCCAAGGGGACCTTCCGCGAGGATCTCTACTTCCGTCTCAACATGATCGAACTGCGGATCCCGCCCCTCCGCGAGCGGCCGGAGGACATCCCGGAGTTCGTCGAGCATTTCTCCCGGGCATTCGCGCGAAACTACCGGATGGTGGAGTGGCAGCCCACGCCGGACACGCTCGCGCAGTTCCAGTCCTTCGATTGGCCCGGCAACGTTCGCCAACTCTCGCACGTCATCGAGCAGGCCTACGTTCTCCAGATCGAGCCGGAACTCCCCGCCCGCGCCCGGGCCGCGGCGGCCTCCGAGACGCCGGCGGCGCCGGCCGAGGTCTCGCCCGCCAGCATGGGCGACGACGCGGAACTCGCCGCCATCGACGGCAAGCTGCCGTTCGTCGATCTGACCCGCCTGCGGAAGTACGCGGTGCGCCAGGCCCTGGAGATGACCCGCGGCCACAAGGCACGGGCGGCGAAGCTCCTCGGCGTCCACCCCAACACCATCTCGCGATTGATCCGCGAGGTGGAGGTGGAGGTGGAGGACAAGGCCGAAGGGACCGTCAGCGAGAGCTGAGCGGGGGCGTTCACAGCTGCCCGAAGCGTCCCGGAGAGAGCGGCTTGGGGGCCGGTGTGCCCGAGCCGGCGCCGGTACAGAAGTGGAGGATCGTGACGGCGCCTGCGGAGATCAGCGCCCACGGCGCCCAATCGGGGGCGGTGAAGGGCTGCGCCGGGCCGGCGCCGTCGACGGGCTTCACCATCGCCGAGTCGATGAGGAGCAGCTCCGCCCCGAGAATGCAGGCGAAGACGCCGACGGCGAGAAACACGCTCTTCCACATGGGGCCGGTTCCGGACGGCGGGCGTCGGCCGGAATCGCCGCATCACGCACGCGGCCGGCCCGGCAAACGCCTCGTCCGAGTCATCGGCCCCCGCCGCCGGTCGGCGTGAGCGGGGAGTCCGGGCGTCGGGCGTTGACGATCGTGACGGCGGGAACGGGTGTCAGGCGTTGGAGGCCGGGTCGGCCGGAGGCAGGTAAGCGTCGGCCTCGCAGCGGCTCTCGCGAAGCCCGTCGTGCCGCGGCCCGCGCGGCTCCGCGACGGTGCCGGGGGCGAGTTGCGGGGCGCCGACGGAGGCCTCCACCAGTTCCTGGAGCTCGGCCCCGTCGATCACCTCCGCCTCGATCAGCCGCCGCGTGATCGTCTCGAGGGCCCCGCGGCGCGACTCGAGGATTCGCCGCACCCGCTCGATCGCCTGGTCGATGATCCGTTTCACCTCCTGGTCGATCTCGCGCGCCGTCTCCTCGCTGTGCGACCGGCCCGCGGACAGGTCGCCGCCGGAGCCGGCGAGGAACGGGGAGCGGTTGCTCTCGCGGAAGTTGACGCGGCCGAGACGGCTCATGCCGTATTCCATCACCATCGCCCGCGCGATCTCGCTCGCCCGTTCGAGGTCGTTCTGGGCCCCGGTGGAGACGTCGTCGTAGACCATCTCCTCGGCGATCGTGCCGCCGAGCAGCACCTGGATCCGGCTTTCGAGTTCGCTCTTCGTGAGGAGGTAACGGTCGTCCTCGGGCCGCTGCATCGTGTACCCCAGCGCCGCCAGGCCGCGCGGGATGATCGACACCTTGTGGACCGGATCGGTATTGGGGAGCGAGAAGGCGACCAGGGCGTGGGCCGCCTCGTGGTACGCCACGCGGCGCTTCTCGTCCTCGTGGAGGACGCGCTTCTTCTTCTCGAGCCCCGCGGTGACGCGCTCCACCCCCTCGTTGAACTCCTCCATGCCCACGGAGGTCTTGTTGTTGCGGGCCGCGAGCAGCGCCGCCTCGTTGACGAGGTTGGCCAGATCGGCGCCGCAGAACCCCGAGGTGATCCGGGCCACCTGCTCGAGATTCACCGTGGGATTGATCTTCACGTCGGCGACGTGGACGCGGAGGATCGCCTCCCGGCCGCGGACGTCGGGCCGGTCGACGAGCACGTGGCGGTCGAAGCGGCCTGGACGGAGGAGGGCCGGGTCGAGCGTCTCGGGGCGGTTGGTCGCCGCCATCACGATCACGCCCGAGTTGCT
>CAWUOA010000529.1:0-2518 GCA_963923225.1 uncultured Planctomycetaceae bacterium | reverse complement strand
GTGGCCTGGGCGGAGGAGCTCCGCGAGCTGGGGTACGCGGTCTATCAGCACTGACATCCGGCCCCTCCCGGCCCCGTGGTACCGTGGCGGCCCGGGAGGGGCGGTACCGCGGATCGAGTTCGTGCGGCCGTCGGGGCTCCGCGTCGGCGAGAAAGCGTCGCTCGCGCCGGTCAGGATGCCTCCCGGGCTCGGCGCGGGGGGGGCGCCGGCGATGGGCACCGGCCAGGGCGCTCTCCGCGTGCCGACGGAAACCCGCGTCATCCGACCGGCCCGCCTTCCGCCCGGAGTCGATTCCGCCGACGGCCCCATCGGAGCAGCACCGTGACCCCCGCCACCCTCCTCCGCTTCCTCCTCGGCGACCGCCGCGCGATCCTCGCCGTGGCCGCCACGCGTGGCGCCTGGCTCGTCGGGTTGCTCCTCGTCCTCTCGGCGGGGCTCGCCCGCGAGTACGACCACGAGGATCTGATCCACGAACCGTGGCACGCGCTGTTGCCCCTCGGGGCTTCGCTGGTCACCGCGACGATCCTCTATGGCCTGGTCCGGCTGGTGTCGTGGCGGCGCAGCGGTTCCGGGTGGCCGCACCGGGGCTATCCCGCGTTCCTCGGCCTCTACTGGGCCACGGCCCCGCTGGCCTGGCTGTACGCGATCCCGGTGGAACGCATCCTTCCCGTCGAGTCGGCCGTCGCCGCGAACCTGGGCCTCCTGGCGGTCGTGTCCGCGTGGCGCGTGCTCTTGATGTCGCGCGTGGTGGAGGTCGTGTGGCGCTGCCGCGCGTGGGCGGCGTTCCTGATCGTCGGGTTCTTCGCCTGGGGGGTGGCGATGGCGGTGCTCTTCCTCACGCCACTGCCGATCCTCTCCATGATGGGAGGGATCGACTTGGCGCCGGCGGAGGCGCTCCTCGCCGCGACCACGTTCTTCACGGCGCTGGCCATCGTGTTGTCCTCCCCGGTGTGGCTCGCGGGCGCCGCCGCGATCTTTCTCGAGCGCCACCGGCCCGGGGGGGCCTGGACCCCCGATCCGGCCTTTGCATCCGGCTCGCTTCGCGTCGAGGGGAGCCAGTGGAGGCTCGCTGCGGCCGCGGTGGCGGTCGGCCTGGCGATCCTGCCGTTCACCCAGGGGGAGCAGATCCGCCGGCGCGCCGCGGAGCGGTCGCTCCGTGGGCGCGACGTCGTGGGGGCGATCCGCCTCATGGCGGCCCATGCCCGCCACGACTTCCCCCCCCACTGGGATCCGCCGCCGCGGCCGTCGCTCGGCGAGCGGTCGCCGCGGCTGACCGATGTCTTCGAGGCGATCGCCGCCGTCGATCCGCCGTCGTGGGTGCGCGACCTGTTTCTCGCGAAGGTGGAGAACGCGGAGCGTCTGGCCTGGAACGGCGGCACCCTGATGCTGCTCGACGACGACGAGCTCGCCCGCTACGTCGACGTCCTCGAGCGTCTGCCGGAAGGGACGCGTCTGGCGGAGGTGTACGCGGCGTCGATCGACAGGCTGCTGCTCCGCGGGAAGAGCGGCCGGAACGACGACGACTCGCTCGCTCCGGGGACGCCGCGGCGGGATCTCCTCGAGCGGGTGCGAACCCTCGCCGGGAGCGGGGCCGAGGCCCCGCCTCCGCCGGAAGGCGGGTGAGCGGCGCGGCCCGGCCTCGTTGCGGACCCGTGCTTCACCCGCCGGCCGCACGCTTGCGGAACCAGAGTTGATAGCCGTCGTGGACGACGTCCACCCGTCCGTCCATGACACGGAGAAAGGCGTCGATCGCCGGCTTCGGAACGGTCCCCCGCGGGACTTCCGGGGCCCAGCCGAGGCCGCTGAGCAGGCGGCGCAGCGGGGAGATCCGCCCGGGTCTCTCGCCGACCGGCTCCGGGATGGTGTACAGGTAATCGTCGCAGCCGACGATCCCGCCCGGCTTGCAGACGAGGAAGGCGTTCACGACGTCGAACAGGACGTTGGGCGCCGCGTGGCTCGCGTCGACGTAGACGAAATCGAAGTGGTCGTCCGGAACGTGTGACCGCACGTCGTGTGAATCGATCCACAGGCAGTCGACCTTCGACTCCTCCCCCGAATTCCGGAGGTTCCGCACCAATCGTTTGCCGCAGCCGAGGAAGTCGTTGTCGACGCAGGTCAGGCGGGCGTCGGCGTGGGTGAGGAGATTGCGCAGCATCCAGATCGCCGAAACACCTTCGAACGATCCGATTTCCAGAAACGTCACGGGCTGCCCCCGGAAGGGAGCCAGATGCCGGAGGAAGGTCTCCTCCCGATCGGCCGTCCAGGTCTGCCACCTCCGCGACTTCGGAAAGTCGAACCGGGCGTCGTGCAGGATGGTGGGCGACAGCGATCCGGAAGGGACGGCCTTTCGGGGGGACGGATCGGGCATGTCACCGGTCGCCAGGGAGGGGAATGGAATTGCCAAGGGGCATAGTACCGGACGGGACGCCCGGCGCGTCGAGACTCCCGGCCCGACGTCCTGGCCGCCTCACCCGATGATCGAGCGGCGACGGGAAACGTAGTCCCAGACCACGAAGCG
>CAWUOA010000528.1:0-2519 GCA_963923225.1 uncultured Planctomycetaceae bacterium | reverse complement strand
GGTCTTGGGGCGCACGTCGACGAACTTCCGGCTCCGGTGGAGCGTACGGACGTCCTCCTCGACCGACTGGACGTCGAAGATCTGCCCGGCACGGGTGACGAGCTTGGGGAGCTTCGAGACCTCGGTGGCGTGATTCCCCTCGATCCGCACCTCGACGATGCGGTTGGCCTCGTCGACCGGCCCCTGCGCGGCCGATGGTGCGGTCGTCGGCGCGGCGACGGCGGTCGGCTGCGGGCCGGTGAGTGGAGGCGGGGCCGGGGGGGCGGAGGTCTGCGGCAGCGGGCCCGCGGCCGGCGCCGGAACCTGGGCGCCGGCGCTGATCGGCGCGAGTCCCCAGAGGACCGCCCAGGCGAGAGCGGCGATCCGCGACAAGTGTCCACGGGAGCGGGTCGCCGGCGCGCGGCCGGGCGAGGCTCCCGGGACGTGCCCTCCCTGCGGTCCTGCGACCGGGATCGATTCGCGCTGGTGAGGCGACCGGGGGTCGACGGGCATGGGGTGATGGCTCGGTGCGACGACTCGGACTGCCCGCGGGGGCGGCGACGGAAAGCCGGGGACTGATAGCGGACGCTCCCTTCCGCCCACAAGCCGAAATCCGGCCGCACCCTGTGGCCCCACGGGCCCGGCGGGGGGCCGGGGGAAGCTCGTACCCCGGGAAAACAAGCCTCCCGCGCCCCGCTTGGACGATTCGACGATCCTTGACTGCCCCTCGCGCCCATCGGTAGGGTTCAACGTCCGGCGTTTCGCCCCGCCGGACCTCCCCGTGCATGGCGACCCCCCGACCCCCCGGCCTTGCCCATGCCGCCAACGGTCATCGACCTGCGCCGCGCCGACGACGCCCGTGACGTGATCCATCGGGCCGTGCAGGCGCTCGCCGAAGGCTGCTGCGTCGGGTTCCCCACCGAGAACGAGTACGTCGTCGCCGGCTGCCTGCGGCATCCCCGGGTGGCGGAGACGCTCTCCGCCTGGGCGACGTCCCGCCCCGCCGAACCGCTCCTCTCGGTGGCCCTCCGCGGCGCCGAGGAGGCGTACGACTGGGCGCCGCGACTCTCGCCGGCAGGGCGGCGGCTGGTGCGGCGCTGCTGGCCCGGGCCGGTGGTGGCGGTCGTCGATGGCGACGACGGGGACGGACTGGCGTCCGTCCTCCCCGCGGACACGCGCCGAGCGATCGTCGGCGAGGGCCGCCTCCGCCTCCGGGTCCCCTCCCACCCGGTGCTCGCCGACTGCATGCGCATGCTCGCCGGACCGGTCGGGCTGGCGGAGCCGTTCCTGGCCGGGCAGGTGCCGGTGTCGGCCGAGGAGCTCCTCGCCGCGACCGGTCCCGGCGTGGGCTTGGTGCTCGACGACGGCCGCACCCGATACGCCCAGCCCGCCACCACCGTCGGCATCGACGCCGATCGCCTCCACGTGATCCGGCCGGGCATCGTCTCCGAGGAGACGCTCCGCCGTCTCTCGAGCCTGATGGTGCTCTTCGTGTGCACCGGCAACACCTGCCGCAGCCCGATGGCGGAGGCCCTTTTCCGCACCATGGTCGCGGAGCGCCTCGCGTGCCGCCCCGACGAGATCGACGACCACGGCGTCGTCGTCGCCAGCGCCGGCCTTTCCGCGTGGGGAGGCGGGGGGGCGAGCCAGGGGGCGATCGAGGCGATGGCCGAGATGGGCGCCGATCTGGCGGCCCACGAGAGCCAGCCTGTCACCGAGAACCTGGTCCGTCAGGCCGACGTGATCCTCACCATGACCGCGGCCCACCGGGCAGGCATCGTGGCCCAGTTCCCGGACGCCGCCGGGAGGGTGGCGATGCTGTCACCCGAGCGGAAGGACGTGCTCGACCCGATCGGCGGGGGGCTGGCCACCTACCGGCGGTGCGCCCAGCAAATTCGCGGGCATTTGGCGGCGCGGATCGATACACTGGTTGATTCGCCCCCCCGGGCATAATCTGGTTTTCGGGGGCGGATTCGCGACCGGAAGGCGCTGCGAGACTTGCGTCGCAGCCGGCCCGGCCGGTCGCCGTGCCGGGGCGGACTCCCCGGCAGGAGCGGGACAGATGCGCATCGCCATCGGCAGTGATCATCGCGGGGTCGCGGCACGGCTGCGGCTGATCGGGCTACTGGAACGGATGGGCCATCAGGTCGTCGATTGCGGCAGCCACGGCGCCGAGGCCGTCGACTACCCCGACATCGCCGCCGACGTCGCCTGGCGCGTCAGCCGCGGCACCGTCGACCGCGGGATCCTCCTCTGCTGCACCGGCGTCGGCATGGCGATCACCGCCAACAAGGTCGCCGGCGTCCGCGCCGCCACCTGCCACGACGAGGTGACGGCGGAGCTGAGCCGCCGCCACAACGATCTCAACGTCCTTTGCCTCTCGGCGGAGATGCTCGGCCCCGAGGTGCAGGACAAGATGATCCACACGTGGCTCGAGACCCCCTTCGAGGGTGGCCGCCACGCCCGCCGCCTGGCGAAGATCACCGCCCTCGAGAACCCCTGCGAGGAATCCTCCCGCCGCGACCCGGCGCCGGAGTGAC
>CAWUOA010000527.1:0-2521 GCA_963923225.1 uncultured Planctomycetaceae bacterium | reverse complement strand
CCTACGCCACGCCGCAGATGGCCGTCGCCTACCGGGCCCCGCGGCAGAGCACCTACTGGCGGGATTGATCGCCTGCAACGAGACGCGGCCTCGGTCGCTCGCCGCCGCGGCGCCGATCACTGGAGGGATTCTCCGACGGGGGGTATCCTGCCTCGAAGTGATCGTTTCCTGGGATCGTCGGGGGGGCGGGGCCATGTTCGGTTGGCGAAGGAAGGCGTCGGGCGAGTTTCCGTCGGGATCGCGCCGTCGCAGAGGGGGAGTGACGGTCGGTTCGCCGCTGCGGATGGAGCCTCTCGAGTCGCGCCGGCTCCTCTCGGGCGTGCCGACGTGGGTCCGTCGTGGAGGAGGATCGGGGAGCGATTGCGGCTCGTCGGTATCGTCGCTTTCCGATGGATCGGCGATCGTCGCCGGTGGCTTCACGGGCAGCGCCGTTTTCGGCACTTCGAAGCTCGCTGCCAGCGGGACGGGCGACGCGTTCGTCGCCAAACTCACCCCGACCGGGGCCTACGCCTGGGCCGTGCGCGCGGGAGGCACCGACGTCGTCACGCCCACCGGCGTCGCCACGCTCGCCGACGGATCGGCGATCGTCAGCGGGCGGTTTTCGGGGACGGCGACCTTCGGCAGCACGACGCTCACCAGCGCCGGCTCCTTCGACGTCTTCGTCGCCAAGACGACGCCGACCGGCTCGTTCGCCTGGGCCGTCCGCGCGGGAGGTGCCGGGAAAGACAGCGGGAACTCCGTGGCCGTCCTCTCCGACGGTTCGTCGCTGATCGCGGGTGATTTCACCGGCAGCGCCGGATTCGGCGGCAAGTCCCTCTCCGGATCGGGTTCCTCGACACCGTTCCTCGCGAAATTGTCGCCGGCCGGAAAGTTCTCCTGGGCGACGTGCCCGTCAGGGGACTTCGACGGGAGGGCGCTCTCGATCTCGGCCTTCCCCGACGGCTCGGCGGTCGTCACCGGCTCGTTCGGCGGTACGGCGTCGTTCGGCGCCGCGCAATTGACGACAGCGGGGAGCTTGTTCGCCGACACCTACGTCGCCAAGGTCGATGCGGCGGGGGGGTTCGTGTGGGCGAGCCGAAGCGGTGGCGATTCGTCCGATCTGGGCAAGGCCGTCGTCGCACTGCCGGACGGATCGTCGATCCTGGCCGGAGACTTCGTGGGGACCGTGACCTTCGGCGCCGTCTCGCTCACCGCAGGCGGTCCGCTCGACAACTTCGTCACGAAGCTGAATCCGAACGGGAATTTCGTCTGGGCGACGCAGGCCGGGGGAGGGGGAGGGGGAGTGGCCTTCCAGCAGGTGGGCGGGATCTCCGCGTCGCCCGACGGGTCGTCGTTCATCACGGGCACGTTCAACGACCTCGCTTTGTTCGGCGGCACGCCGCTGACGAGTGCCGGCAAGACCGACGTATTCGTCGCCAAGATCTCGCCGAACGGGATGTTCGCGTGGGCGACCGCGGCCGGCGGCACCGATGGCGAACTGGGGACGGGGATCTCGGCCCTCGCGGACGGTTCGACGATGGTCACGGGGGGCTTCTCGGGCACCGCGAAGTTCGGAGGCAGGGCGAGGACGTCCTCCGGCGAACTCGACGTCTTCACGGCCCGCCTCTCTCCCAACGGGATGTTCACCAAACCGGTCATCGATCTCGACGGAAACGGCGTCACCGACACCGTGTGGGTGAGCGACAGCCAGGTGACGGCGGGGTGGGTCTACGACGCCGCGGGCGCGGTCATCCAATCGCGCAACCTCTCTTCCGCCCTGCACCTCTCCCTGGAGGTCGTGGGCGACTTCAACGGCGATGGCGTGAGCGATTTGGTGTGGCGTGATCCGGTGGGCGGAGCGACGATCCTCGCCCTCATGCAATCGTGGGGGGTGCCGATCTCCATGACCCCGCTCGGCGGAAACACGACCCTGCGGATCGAGGCCAGCGGCGATTACGACGGCGACGGCCGCGACGACCTGATCTGGCGCAACGCCCTCACCGGGGTCGACTCGATGTGGCTCATGAACGGATCGAAGGTGACCTCGTCCAAGGCGATCGGCGGCAGCACGTCGCTGCGCCTCGTGGCCACCGGTCCGGACTACGACTCCGACGGCGACGGCCGGACCGATCTGGTGTGGCGCGATGCCGGCACGGGGGCGAGCACGCTGTGGCGGATGAACGGCACCGCGGCGGTTTCCACCAAGGCCCTGGGCGGAGACCTGGCCTGGCAGATCGTCGGCACCGGCGACTTCAACGGCGACGGCAAGCACGATCTGATCTGGCGTCACACCGCCGGGACGGTGTCGATGTGGCTGATGAACGACGGTGTCCCGCTCGGATCCACCGTGCTCAACGTCGTCCCGGATTTCGTGCCGGTCGGTACGCTGGACTTCGACAACGACGGCCGGTCCGACGTGGTGTGGTCCAACGGCCAGGGGCTCACGGCGGTGAAGTTCATGGACGGATTGACCGTCACGAAGACCTTGGCGATCGGCTTCAACATCCATTGGTCGTGGCTGCGGCGCCCCGGCCGCAGCGCC
>CAWUOA010000526.1:0-2525 GCA_963923225.1 uncultured Planctomycetaceae bacterium | reverse complement strand
GCCGTGGAGCGGACGGCGGAAACGGCCATCCCCCCTTCGGGCCGGCAGAGAGACCTCCTTTGAGCCCCTCTTCCCGACAAGTATAAGGTAGCACGGCTGCCGGGGGACGTTCCGTGGGCGCGATCGAGCGTCCCGCCATCGGCGCCACAGCCACCGGGGGTCCCACGCTCATGGCACGCAGCCGTCGCACCGCGTCGATTCGTCGCTCCTCCGGCCTCTCTCGCCGGACCCTCCTCCGCGGCGGCATCGCCGGGGGGATCGCCGTCGGGCTCTCCGCGGCGGGGTGGGCCCGGGCCCAGGGGGCCAACGAGAAGGTGCGCCTCGCGTCGATCGGCTGCGGCGGCAAGGGCTGGAGCGACCTCCTCGACACCGCGGCCTCCGAGCACGCGACGGTGGCGGCGCTTTGCGACATCGACGAGTCGATGCCCTTCCTCGGCCAGGCCGCGGAGAAGTTCCCCGAGGCGGAACGCTTCACCGACTGGCGTCGGCTCCTCGACAAGCCGCAGCTTTTCGACGCCGTGATCGTCTCCACCCCCGACCACATGCACGCCTCGCCGTCGCTCGCGGCGATGCACCTCGGCAAGCACGTGCAGTGCCAGAAGCCGCTCACGCACACGGTGTTCGAGGCCCGGCAGATGCGCCTGGCGGCGGAGCGCTTCGGCGTCGTCACGCAGATGGGCAACCAGATCCAGTCGCACCCCGCCTACCGCACCGCGGTGAAGATCGTCCACGACGGCACGATCGGCAAGGTGAAGGAGGTCCACTCCTGGCAGCCGGGCGCGATGGGGTGGCGGAAGGTCGACGATCGCCCCGCCGGCTCGGCCGACGTGCCGCCGACGGTCCACTGGGACGAGTGGCTCGGCGTCGCCCCCGCGCGTCCCTACCTCCCCGAGATCTACCACTCCTTCAACTGGCGCGCCTGGCAGGACTTCTCCAACGGCCAGCTCGGCGACTTCGGCTGCCACATCCTCGATCCGGTGTTCATGGCGGTCGAGCTGACGGCGCCGCGCACCGTCCGCGCCGAGGCGGCACCGGTGAACCGGGAGACCTGGTCGACGAAGTCGCGCGTGACCTGGGAGTTCCCCGGCACGCGGCGGACCGCCGGGCCGACGGTGTCGGTCACATGGTACGACGGCGAGGGGCACGTGCCGACGCACGAGCGGCTGGGGCTCGCCGCCGACGTGGCGCTCCCCGGCTCCGGCTCGGCGATCGTCGGCACCGAGGGGACGCTGCTCGTGCCGCACGTGGCGATGCCCTCTCTCGCCCCCACGGAGAAGTTCGCGTCGCTCGAGATCCCGGTGCAGGAGGCGCGCAATCACTACACCTCCTGGGTCGACGCTATCCGCGGCACCGACAAGACCACCAGCCACTTCGGCTACTCGGGGCCGCTCACCGAGACGGTGCTCCTCGGCACGATCGCCGTGCGGCATCCGGGACGCCTCCTCGAGTGGAACGCCCCCGCCATGACGCTCGCGGGCGCTCCCCATGCCTCCGAACTGCTCACGAAGGCCTACCGCGGCGGGTGGATGCCGGCCTGGGTCTGATGACGGGCGCTGACGGCGACGGCGGGAGCCCGCCCGTTCCGGCGGCCGGTGCGATCCCCTTCGAGCTCGACTCGATCCAGGAGATGGATTGCATCGCGGGGATGCGCCTGCTCCCCGACGACTCGGTCGATCTGGCGGTGTGCGATCCCCCCTACAACGCCAGCAAGGGGAGCCGTTTCGGGTGGGCCAACGACGTCGACCTCCCCGGACTCGGCGGCGACTGGTCGAAGGTCATGGAGTCGTGGGACTCGATGGCCCTCGGCGAGTACGTCGCCTTCACCGGCGCCTGGCTCGCGGAGGTGCGGCGCGTCGTGAAGCCGACCGGGTCGCTGTGGGTCCACGGCACCTACCACAACATCGGCATCGTCAACTTCCTGATGCAATGCACCGGGATCGAGATCATCAACGAGGTGGTCTGGTACAAGCGCAACAGCTTCCCCAACCTCGCCGGCCGTCGGCTGACGGCGAGCCACGAGACGATCCTCTGGGCCCACACGGGCAGGTCGCGGAGCTATCTTTTCAACTACGCCGAATCGAAGGCGATGCCCTGCCCGGGGGACGCCCTCAAAGCTCCGGCCAAGCAGATGCGGACGGTGTGGGACGTTCCCAACAACAAGGGCCGCGACGAGCTCCTCCACGGCAGGCATCCCACGCAGAAGCCGGTCCGCCTCCTCCGCCGGATGATGGAACTGTCGGCGAAGCCGGGAGGCCTCTGCCTGGTGCCCTTCGGCGGGGCCGGCTCCGAGTGCGTCGCGGCGGTGCGGTCGGGATTGCGGTTCCTCGCCTTCGAGACCGACCCGGATTACGTCGCGATGGCGCGGAACCGCGTCGCCGCGGAACGGGCGCCCGCGCCCGCCGATCGCGGCGTCGAGCCGGGCCATCCCTCCGCCGGGTGAGGGTCAGGCGGCCGACGTCGCGAGGCCGAGCTCGCGGACGATCGTCGCGACCCGCGCCCGGCCGGCGTCGTCGAGACGCTCGAAC
>CAWUOA010000525.1:0-2525 GCA_963923225.1 uncultured Planctomycetaceae bacterium | reverse complement strand
AGTGCATCTCCACCGCGCAGCTTCCCAGGCCGCCGCGGTAATAGTTGAACTGGACGTTGGGGTGGTCGGCCAGGAGCGACATCGGCGTGCTCGAGTCGACGACGCGCTTCGAGATCATCAGCGCCGTGAGACGCTGGCCGAGCGGGTTGTCGTGCGTGCCGGCGTGCCAGATCGACACCTTCTCCGCGCGCCACGTCTCGCGCGGGCCGACGGTCACGGCCTGCTTCGGCACCATGGTGATGTTGCCGCCGCCGCTGGTGCGGGCGTTCTGGGCGAGGGTGATCGGGTGGAGCTCCACCACGCGCGTCCCGAGGGAGCGGTATTCCTCCGGCGACGGCGGCGCGTCGGCGTGCTTTCCCTTGCGGGCGAGCGGATCGTTGAAGGCCCAGTGCTTGATGTCCCCCTGGCCCCCCTGCATGACGGCGCAGCGCGCCCGATCCCAGCTGGCCACGTAGTCGGCGACGTCGGCCTTGGGGAAGTGGAGGTTCGCCTCGGGCATGCGCAATTCCGGGCGGATGCGGTCGAAGCAGAGCTCGCGGTCGGCCCGCTCGAAGGAGAGGGGGTGGGTCACCGGCACGGCCACGCCCTCCTCGACCCATTCGTCCATCCCCCAGAAGTGCGCGTGGCTCAAGTTCAGATCGAGGGCGTTGACGAGCCGGGCCACCAGCGGCAGTTGCTCGGTGGGGCCGATCGGGCCGCAGATGCCGACCGGATCGTCGGCCGTCGCCTGACGCCAGGCGGAGACGTACTCGAGCGCTTCGGCGAGGTAGAAGTCCTCGAGGGTGTCGTACATCACGACGCGGAAACCGGGGCGGGAAAGCCGCTCGAGGTCGTGCATCGAAAGCGCCGCCGCCTCGCGGATCAGCTCCGACGGCAGCGTGGTGTAGTCCCACCATTCGGGGGCGACGCGGCTCGGGGGGCGGGCCATGGGGAGTCTCCGTGAATAAGGAAGCGGGAATCGTTCGGGGGGAATCAGCCGCCGACGCGGCGAATGAAGGGGGCCAGGGCGGCGGAGAGGGGATCCTCGTCGCGCGCGGAGAAGCCGAGGTGGAGGTGGCGCGTCCAGCCCTCGGCGTGGCCCCCGGAGCCGAAGCGGTCGCCGACGCGGCGCGACGCCTCGTCGCAGGCGTCGAGGTAGCTGTCCATCCCCTGCGAGGCGTCGAGCCAGGCCTTCTGGCTCTTGTGCGCCGCGAGGGCCTCGCGCTTCCGGGCGTGGACGGTGCCGGTGTCGACGAGAAACTCCGGCGCCATGGGGCGGCGGAGCGGATCGCACTGGCCGTGCGGCATGGCGTGGTAGACGAAGACGTCGCCCGGAACCGGATCGAGCGGGGGATCGGTGACGAAGTTCGGCATCGCCTTCACGAACGCCCCCGTCACCGCCAGCCGGCAGGCGTTGGTGTGATCCTCCATGTAGTCCTGGGGAAAGTGGGTGAGGACGATCGTGGGGCGGGCGGCGCGGACGATCGCGGCCACCCGGCGCATCTGCCGCTCGTCGTAGAAGATCAGCATGTCGGTCGCCACCGGGGCGTGGAACGTGGCCCCCAGCACCGCCGCCGCGGCCCGCGCCTCGGCGTCGCGGATCCGCGCCGTCTCCGCACGGTCGGTGACCATGCTGCCGCAGTCGCCGTTGGCGATGTTGGCGTAGTGGATCTCCCAGCCGGCCTCGGCCAACAGCAGGAGGGTGCCGGCGGCGACGAACTCGATGTCGTCGGGATGGGCGAAGAGGGCCAGCGCCGAGCGGCGCTCCGGAAGGCTTTTTTTCACCGATGCATCGGCCATGAACGCTTCCCCGCTCGACCTCGCTGACCCCCGCCCTCGTCGGTTGACGACGGCTTCCGTGGCAAAGTAGCCTTGCTGCGTCTCGATTCAAAGAGGGAGGGAGGCTCACATGGGCACGCGCCCCGGTTCCAAGGCTCCGGCAGGTTCCCCGGCTCCGCACGGCTCCACCGATCCCGCCGGCGTCAGCCGCCGTGGATTCGTCGCCGCCACGGCTGCGGCCGGAGCCATGGTGTCGATCGCCCGCGGAGCCAACGTCGCCGGCAGCGACCGGCTGAAGGTCGGCCTCGTCGGCGCCGGCGGCCGCGGGTCGGGCGCCGCTTCCCAGGCGATGTCGGCCGATCCGGGCGTGGTGCTCTGGTCGATCGCCGATCCCTTCCCCGATCGGGCCGAGAGCGGCGCCGGGATCCTCCAGCGCGTCGTCGAGGAGAAGGCCTCCACCGACCCCACCTGGTCGCAGCGCTTCGACGTCGCCGCCGACCGGCGCTTCACCGGCCTGGAGGGCTACCGCAAGCTGATCGACTGCTGCGACGTGGTCCTCCTCGCCTCGCCCCCCGCCTTCCGCCCGATGCACCTCAAGGCCGCGGTCGAGGCGGGCAAGCAGATCTTCTGCGAGAAGCCGATGGCGGTCGATTCGGCCGGTCTGCGGAGCATCCGCGACACCGTCAAGCTCGCCACCGAGAAGGACCTCAACCTCGTCGCCGGCTTCTGCTGGCGCTACTCCGCCCGCGAACGCGACATCTACGACC
>CAWUOA010000524.1:0-2525 GCA_963923225.1 uncultured Planctomycetaceae bacterium | reverse complement strand
CGTGCGCCGAGTTCAGATAGATTCCCGACGAGGTCGTGTAGGGACTGGTTGCGAGCGTGGTCGACGGCCCTGCGGTGCCGGTGACCACGATCGGCCCCTCGCCGGACACGGTCGCCTGGTTGCCGATCAAGACGCCGTGGTTGTCCGCGGTGCCCGACTGCCCCCCTCCGGTGCCGGTGATGTCGAGCGAGGGGGGCGTTCCCGTCGCGGGCGCCGAGACGCTCACCCGGCCGGAAACGACCACGCCCCGGTTGGCCCCCTTGTTCGGTCCGCCGGTTCCGGCGAGGACCAGCGGCCCGAAGGCGCTGACGTCGCTGCCGCTCTCGAGAACGATGCCGTGGTTGTTGTTGCCGCCGGTGCCTCCGGACGCGCCGCCGACACCGGTGATTTTCAGGGGCACGGCGGCCGACTCGGCGTCGCCGGCCTGCACGCGCGACCCCGGGCCGACGTCGACGCCGTTCTGGTTGCCGGTCTCGCCGGTCCCGCCGCGTCCCACGATGGTCAGCGCGCCGCCGACGGTCGACACGGACGACGCCTTCGTGATCGTCACGCCGCTGTAGTTCCCGGCGAACGAGGATCCGGTGTCTCCGGTGAGGGTCAGGGCTCCGGCGGCGGTCGACACGTCCCCCGCTTCGACGGCGATCGCCGGGGCGGTGACGGTGAGGGACGCGGCGTCGGCGAACGCGCTCTTTCCGACGAACTTGACCGACGGCACCCACCCCGACAGGCCGGCGATGCCCGACAGCTTCACGGTGAAGGAGTCGGCGTAGGAGCCGGAGCTGTCGGCGAAGCGGACGGCGGTGGTGCCGGCGCTGTTGGTGATCGAGACCTGGGAGAGTTCGAGCGCGGAGGTGACGGTGAGCGTGGCCAGGCCGTTGCCGGTCAGGCCGGTGGCGTCGGTGCCGGAGAAGGTGTCGCCCCCTTCGAGCGAGAAGACGTAATTGCCCGACCCGGAGGTGGTCACGGCCAGCGTCCCCGCCGTGGTGAGATCGATCGAGAGCGTCGAGCCGCCGGTGGAGAAGCCGGCGAGCAAACGCCGGTCCTCGAGACGCTCGAGGACGGACGGCAGGGAGCGGGGTGCGGGACGGGACGCGCGGGAGCGACGCATGGGATACCTGCCGCGGGGTGCGTGGGGATGCAGGACGCTCGCCGGCGCGGCGAGCGGGTGCCAGGGACCGAAGCGACACAGTGTGACCCGAATCCATGCCGCGGGGCCAGACCGAATGGGGCCCCGAAACCGGGGATGCGGGGTCAAAACGTCGCGCCGGCGGAGAGCATCAGGGTGTCGGCCGGATTGAACTCCGGCACCCTGTTCGCGGAGATCGTGCGCGCGAAGACGTAGCCCGCCTCCGCGATGCCGGCGACGGTGCGCGTGCGGAACCACTCGAGCCCCAGCACCGCACGGAGGTCGCTCACGGTGACCAGGGCCGTCGTGTCGTCCGGGAGCGTGACGGCCCAGGAGCCGCCGCCGAACTGGAGCGCCGTGTAGGCCCAGGCCCCGCCGCCCCGGGCGAAGCTCCGCACCTTGCGGACGTAGCGCGAGCGGGGCACGAGGAGCTCGAGCCGGTGGTCCTCGTTCGGCGTCCAGATCAGGCCGCCCACCGGGAGGACGCGCATGTCGAGCTGGCGCACCACCGCGGCACCGGCCACGACGGTCCAGGTGGGGGTGATGTCCCAATCGACCAGTCCCCAGCCGGTGAGCTGGAACGCGGAGGGGCTCCACTGCCGGTAGTCGCCGTAGACGCCCGGGGTGAGGCCGAATCCGAATCCCCACCGGTCGGTCACCGGCGTCCTCCAGGCGAAGTCGATGGAGGCGTCGTAGACCGTGGAGGGCAGCTCGAGGACGTCGGGGGCCTGCCAGAAATGGAAGCCGAATCCAGGCGTGACCAGGAGCGCCGGAAGTTCGTCGAACCACACCGGCGCGAGCGACGTGGCCAGCGCCACGTCGGTGGTGCCGAAGCCGTCGGCGCCGAACTTGGGCAGCCAGGCGGCGGACATGTTCCGCGTGTACCAGAAGCGGTCGGGTGGACCGCGGAGCTGCTCGCCGGTCCGCCCGCCGAGATCGTCGAACAGCGGCCCCTGTCCCGGAGCGATCGGCGTGGAGGGGACGATGGCGCCGGCGGGGATCACCGCCGGGTCGGCGATCGGCGCGGCGAGCGCCGGGGACGCCGTCCAGGGCGCGTCGACGCCGAAGGCATCCGCGAGCACCTCCGGGCCATCGATGGCCGCGACGGCGGACGGCGCCGCGAAGAGCGGCGGCGGCGACTGATCCCCCTCCGCCCCGGCGCAGGCCACGCGCGCCACGAGCGTCGCCGCGGTCACGACCGCGGCCAGCGCCCGAACGCCGGAGGCACTCCGAAGGGGAAGGAGCATCGACACGACTCGCCCGGGGGCGTGGAAGGGTGAAGACCGGTCGCGGCGGGAGCGTAGGGACGCGTCGGCGACGGGGCAACGCCGCGCGGAAGGGGCCGGGGGCGCCGGGGCGCCATGGGGGGGCTCTGTCTCTTATACACATCTGACGCTGC
>CAWUOA010000523.1:0-2529 GCA_963923225.1 uncultured Planctomycetaceae bacterium | reverse complement strand
CGCCCGTCGCCACGCTCTTCAACCACTCCACCCACACCATCGGCGCCCGGCAGCCGGGGAAGCGGTCGCCCGCCTTCTACGGCCTCGCCGCCCAGGAGCTCGAACGCGAGGCGGGGGGCGTCCACGTCTTTCTCCAGGGGGCGTCGGGCTCGACGCACAATCTCACCCTCGGCGCCGACGAGATGGTGACGCGGGTCAAGGCGGCGGTGAACCGGGCCCGCGACGCCGCCGCGCCTCGGTCGGTGGAACGGCTCGCGGCGATCAAGGAGCCGTTCGAGTTCCGCGTCCGCGCCTTCGACGAGTCGGCCGAAGAGGAGGCGGTGACGAGCTACTGCGCCAAGCGGATGGGCAGCGACGAGGCCGCGAAGGCCACGGCGCTGGTCTTCCGCACCCAGCGGGCCGAGATCGCGCCGCACCGGGGGGAGACCCGATCGACGCCGATCCAGTCGCTCGTCATCGGCGACGTGGCGATCGTCGGTGTGCCGGCGGAGTTCTTCACCGTCCTCGGCCAGGAGATCAAGCGACGGAGCCCCTTCCGCCACACCTTCGTGTCCGAGCTCTCCAACGACTGGATGGGCTACGTCCCCGATCGGCACGGCCACGCCCTCGGCGGCTATCAGACCTGGACCGGCCACCACAGCTACTGCGAGCCGGGTACCGGCGAACGGATGGTGGCGGCGGCGGTCGAGCAGCTCGAGCGCCTCCACGCGGGCCGGGGAACGGGGGGGGCCGCGAAGTGAGACGCTTCCGCACGACGCTTCTCTTGCTCGCGGCGAGCCTGCTCGCGCCATGCTCCCGCGCGGCCGACGACGCCCCGGGCCCGCTCGATCCCGAGGCGGCGCTGGCGGCCTTCGAGATCGTTCCCGGGCACGCGATCGAGCTGGTGGCGGCGGAACCGCTGGTCCTCGATCCGGTGGCGCTGTGCCACGACGGTGGCGGCCGAATCCACGTCGCCGAGATGGCGGACTATCCGGCCGGCTCCGGCGGGGGAAGGATCGTCACCCTGCACGACGACGACGGCGACGGCCGGGCCGACCGTCGCGTCGTCTTCGCCGAGGATCTCCCCTTTCCCAGCGGCGTGCTGCCGTGGCGTGGCGGCTTGCTCGTCACCGCGGCTCCCGACATCCTCCTGCTCCGCGACACCGACGGCGACGGCCGGGCCGACGCCCGCGAGGTGGTGCTCACCGGATTCGTCGCCGGCAACCAGCAGCTCCGCGTCAACGGACTCACGCTCGGCCCCGACGGGATGGTGTACGCGGCCAACGGCAGGAACGGCGGGGAGATCTCCTCGCCGCGGCGGCCGTCCGCGGCGCCGGTGTCGATCGGCGGACACGATCTCCGCTTCGATCCCGACTCCGGCGTCGTCGAGGCGGTGGCGGGGTTCTCGCAATTCGGCCTCGCCTTCGACGCGTCGGGCGAGCGCTTCAGCAACTGGAACACGGCGCCCATCCGCCACGTCGTCTTCCCGCTCGGCGTCGCCTCGCGCCATCCGCTGTTCGCGCCGCCGGCCGACATGGAGGTCCTGGAGGATCCGCTCCTCCAGAACCGGGTCTTTCCTCTCTCCGGCGCCCCGACGACGTTCAACCGCGAGCCCACCGACGCGTTCAACGCCAGCTGCGGCCTGTCGATCGATCGCGTCGGCGCGCTCGAGCCGCCGGGCTGCGCGTACGTCTGCGAGCCGCTGCTCAATCTCGTCCACCGCCGCGAGCTCGTCCCCGACGGTGTCACGTACGTCGCCCGCCGTCCGGCCGGAGAGGCGTCGCGCGAGTTCCTCGCGTCGCGCGATCCCTGGTTCCGCCCGGTTTTCACCGTGATCGCCCCCGACGGCTCGCTCTTGATCTGCGACTTCTACCGGCGGTGGGTGGAGCATCCCGACTTCGTGTCGGCGGAGCTGCGCGGCGGCGTCGCCTGGGACGAAGGGCGGGATCGGGGGCGGATCTGGCGTGTGCGTCGCACGATGGAGCCGTCCGGGGCGGCGTCCCGCGGTGCCGACGCTCGCGCGGCGTCGCCGGTCGCGGCGCGGCTCGCGGCCCGCGCGGCGCTCACAGGCGCCGGCGACTCGCTGGCGACGGAGGCCCTCCGTCTCGCCGCCGATCCGATCGCCGCGGTGCGATTCGAGGCGGCTCTGGCGGCCGAGCGGCTCGAGCCCGAGTCGCGCTCCCGGGTGCTCGTCGAGGCGATCCGGACCGGCTCGGCCGACGGCCGGCCCGATCGTTGGATCGAGGCTGCGGCGGTCTGCGTCGTCGAGGACGCGGCCACGGCGACCATCGGACAGCTTCTCGGCACGAACGCCGACCCCGGCCTGCTCCGCAGGCTGGCGCTGGTCTGCGGCCGGCGGGGCGACGACGAATCGCTGTCGCGGGTCGTCGCGGCGGCCCCGGGGGACGATTCGGCGCTTGCGATCCTCGCCGGCTGGCTCGAGGGGCGTCGCGGCCGTGGCGACCGCGACGCGCCCGATCGCTTCGGTGGTCGGACCGCGCGGGAGTGGGCGGGGCTCGCGCGGTCCGACCACCGAAGCGATCGGGCGCG
>CAWUOA010000522.1:0-2530 GCA_963923225.1 uncultured Planctomycetaceae bacterium | reverse complement strand
TTCGCCACCTACCCGCAGCAGCACGCTCCGATCGCCGTCCATGCCCCCGCGGCTGGGAAGACGTTCTTCGTCTACGGCGGCGCCGATCCGGAGGCCACCGGCGGGGGGCTCGAGCACATGGTGTCGTTCTTCGACCATGCCGACGGCACCGTGCCGCGGCCGGTGCGGTTACTCGCCAAGGGCACGGGCGACGCGCACGACAATCCGGTCCTCTCCATCGATTCGGCGGGCCGGTTGCTCGTCGTCTCGCCGTCGCACGGGACGGCGCGGGAGTCGAGCATCCACCGCTCCACGCGTCCCTTCGACATCACGGAGTGGCAGCGCGTCGACGGCGCCAACCGCTCCTATCCGCAGGTGTGGTGGCTCCCCGGGGCGGAGCGGTTCCTGCTGCTCCATACGCGCTACGAGGACAAGCGGCGCACGCTCCGCATCGCCTCCTCCGCCGACGGCGCCGATTGGACCGAGCCCGAGCTCTTCGCCGACGCCGAGATGGGCCACTATCAGGTCTCGGCGCGCGATCCGGCAGGCGACCGGGTCGGCACCGCCTTCGATCTCCATCCCGACCGGGGCCGGCCCGGCACCGGCCTCGACTGGCGCACGAACCTCTCCTACGCCGAAACCACGGACGGCGGCCGCACCTGGAGAAGCGCGGCGGGGGAACAAGTGACGCTGCCGATCGTCGAGGCCCGTTCGCCGGCGCTCGTGCGCGACTTCCGGGCCGAGGGGAAGAGCGTCTATCTCAAGGATCTCGCCTTCACCCCCGACGGCCGGCCGGTGATCCTCTTTCTCACCGCAGCCGGCTTCATGCCGGGCCCGGAGGGGGCGCCGCGGGAATGGCAGACCGCGGCCTGGAGCGGAAGCGAGTGGATCTTCAGGCCGCTCGCCGAGAGCGACCACGCCTACGACCACGGCTCGCTCCACTGCGACGCCGATGGCACCTGGCGCGTCGTGGCCCCGACCGATCCGGGGCCCTTTCCGGGCGGAGCCGGCGGGGAGATGGTGCTCTGGATCTCCAGCGACGAGGGGCGATCCTGGTCGCGCCGCCCGCTCACCGGGGGCTCGCCGTTCAACCATGGCTACGCGCGGACGCCGCTCGAGGCCGACCCCGGCTTCCACGCCCTGTGGGCCGACGGCTCGCCGCTCGCGCCCTCGCCGTCGCGGCTCTTCTTCTGCACGCGCGACGGCCGCGTCTTCCGGCTGCCCGAGCACATGGAAGGGGAGAGGGAAGCTCCCGAGGCGCTGCCTCCGCCCCCTGCCGGGCGCGAGTGAGCCATGGCGGGGCGCGCCTGGGTCGACGCCCCGCGCCGGTCGATCTGGTACCCTGCCGGAATCTCCGCCGACGCCCGGCCGGACCGGGGCGCCGACGCGGATCCGTCGACACAGGAGCCCTTCGCGATGACTCGTCCTGCCTCGTTGGTCATGGCCCTCGCCGCCCTCCTCGCGCTCACCGCGGCCCGTGCCCCGGCCGACGAGCCGGCCGCATCGAAGCTCGAGATCACGGCGGCCACGTGGGGCGTGTTCGCCGACGGCAAGCCGGTGGAGGGGAAGTCGGTCGACGTCACCGGCGCGGTCGCTCGCGGAGTGAAGGAGGGTCGGCTCCGCATGGAGGTCGAGACCGGCCCCTTCGGCGACCCGGCCAGCGGCAAGGGAAAAGCCCTCGAGGTCAAGTACACGCTCGGCGGCAAGCCGGGGTCGGTCCGTGTGAACGAAGGAGACACGCTCCTCGTTCCCCCGCCCGTTCTCGCCGGCAAGCTCGCCATCACGCGGGCCACCTACGGCGACCAGTCGCTCGGCCGCACCTCCGACGTCACCGCCCAGCTCCAGCAGCGCCTCCGCGACGGCAAGCTCGAGGTGCCGGTCGACAACAACCTCTGCGGTGATCCCGCGGAGGGCGTGCTCAAGCAGCTCCGCGTGGAATACACGATCGGCGACGTGGCGCTCGTGAAGCGGGCCTACGAGGGGAACACGCTCTCGATCGTCGAGCCGGGGGCCGAGACGAAGGGGAAGTGAGCGCTCGAGGGGCGGGCGCCCGGTCGGCTCGCGAGCGCGTGCCGTTCTTTCCCGTGGAGAGCGATCGGATGCCGCGCTACGTCCTCCTCGAGCACCTGAGCGCCCCCGACGACCCCGCCGGGCGGCACTGGGATCTGCTCCTCGAAGCGGGCGAAGCCTGCCGCACCTGGCGGCTCGCGCGCGTGCCGAAGCCCGGCGGCGACCCGGTGCCGGCCGCGGAGATCGCCCCCCACCGGCTCGCCTGGCTCGACCACGAGGCGGGGGAGGTGTCGGGAGGCCGCGGCTTCGCCCGGCGCGTCGACGGCGGATCGTACGAGGCGCTTCGCGAAAGCGACCTTGCCGATCCAGATCGCGTCGTCGTGCGCGTGCAGGGGGAGTCGCTCGCGGGCCAGCTCGAACTCGTCCGCGAGGGGGAAGCCTGGACCGCGAGGCTCACGCTCACGCGATGATCGCGTCGATCGGCGTGCCGTGGTCGATGGCGAGGCGGCGGCGGCCGGGGATCTCGAGCTTCCGGGAGTCG
>CAWUOA010000521.1:0-2531 GCA_963923225.1 uncultured Planctomycetaceae bacterium | reverse complement strand
CTGCCTCGCGCCCGCGCGTCAGGGGCGCGTGGCCTCGGTGTCGGCGACGAAGCGGCGGACGGCGTCGAGGTCGATGTCGTCAGGGGCATGGTCGAGGAGCCAGCGGGCGTCGGCCAGGGCCCGGTCGGTCTTCCCCAGCCGGCGGGCCACCACCATGCGCATCACGCGCTCGCGGCCGGCGTCGGGGTCGACGGCGAGCATCGCGTCGAGGGTGCGGAGCATCGCCGTGACGTCGTCCTCGCGCGAGGCGATGCCGAGGAGGTTGTTGAGCATCCGGAAGAGGATCGGCTTCGGGCCCGTCGGCGCGAGCAGGTCGTCGGTGAGCTCCGCGCCGCGCATCTCGCGGTAGAGCTTCGCGACGCCGGCCCGGTCGAGCCGCTTGCCGCCGTCGAAGACGTCGATCCACACCGGCTCCGCGCCGGCAGGGGCGTGGCGGACGATGAAGTGGCCGGGGAGACCCACCCCCTCGACGGTCACCCCCAGCCGCCGCGCGAGCTCGAGGTAGACCACCGCCAGCGTGATCGGGATCCCCTCCCGGTCGTCGAGAACCTCGTCGACGTGGCTGTTGGCCCGGTTGTCGTAGTCGCCGCGGCTGCCGTGGAAGCCGAGCTCGCCGAAGAGCACCCGGTCGAGGACGGAGAGCCGCGCCGCGTCGTCGGCGCCTTCGGGCACCGCCTCGGCCACCGTCGCCGCGAGCCGGTCGAGATCCTTCCGCGCCCCGTCGAGATCGAGCTCGGGATTGTCGAGCGACGACACGAGCAGCGCCGCGCCGAAGAGGTCGATCGGCTCCGCGGCGAGGGCCTGCTCGAGCGCCACGACCGACCGCAGGGCCTGCGCCTCGCGCGCGAGCCCGCGGAGGCGGGCGGCCTCCCGTTCCAGGCCGTCGATGCGGGCCCGCACCGCCGCGTCGGCGACGGCCCCTTCGGCCGCGAGTTTCTCCACCACGCCGGTGTCGTCGGCCACGCCGCGCGCGGCGTCGAAGGGGCCGACGATCTCCGCCACCTTCGCCGCCAGGGCCTCGTCGGGCCGCGACGGAGGGAGCTCGCGGCCGACCGCGAAGCCGCGGAACTGCGCCACGGTGTCGCGGAACTTCGCCAGTCCCACGCGCCCCGCCCCCAGCCCGGCGTCGGTCGACGCGAAGACCTGCACGTCGTTGACGAAGCAGGTGAAGCCGTCGGCGGTGCGGCGGACGCGGAGGTGGTTCCAGGCGCCGGACCGCCAGGCGGGGGTCGGGGTCTCGTCGAGGATCTTCCAGGAGAGGACGTCGGGGCCTTCGAAGCGCGTGAGGCGCATCTTGCCGGCGGTGGGATAGAAGCCGTAGTGGCGATCCTGGCCGTCGGCGGCGAACACCAGTCCCGCGGCCCCGGCCTCGTCGTCGAGCTTGACCCAGGTGGCGATCTCGAAGGGGGCCTCCGGTGGCTCGGCGACGGCCAGGCAGAGGGAGCGGCCGCCGAAGCCGGTGCCCGTGCCGTCGACGACGATCCGCCCCGCGCGGGAGCGCCACCGGGCCCCGCCGACGACGGTCCACTCGGCGGGATCGATCCGCCCGATCGTCAGCCAGCGGTCGATCGACACCGGATTGGGGCGCTCGAGGAGCGGCCGCAGCTGATCGACCCCGACGGCGAAGCCGAGGAAGGGGGTGACCAGCGACTTCATCGTCACGATCCCCTGCACCTTCCCCTCGAGGTCGAGCAGCGGTCCGCCGCTGTTGCCCGGTTCGACGGGGATGGCGAGCTGGATCATCGTCCGTCCCTCGATCTCGCGCTTCCCCGACACGCGCCCCGAGACGACGCTCCGTTCCAGGCCGTGCGGATTCCCCAGGGCGACCACCTCGCGGCCGTCGGCGAGCGTGGTCGGGTCACCGAGCTCGAGCGGCACGAGCCCCCGGCGGGCGATGCGGACGACCGCCAGATCGGCGGCCCGGTCGGAGGCGTGGATCTCGACCACGTCGTGCCGGGAGCCGTCGGAGAGCTCCACGCTCACCGGCCGCGCCTCGCCGATGACGTGGTAATTGGTGGCGACGAGCCCGTCGGCGTCGACGACGAACCCCGTGCCCAGGCCCCCGTCGCGCTCGCCGCGGCCGGTGAAGCGCACCGTGACGATCGAGTCGCGCACGCGCGCCGCGATCTTCTCGACGGCGTCGCCGCCGGAGTCGTCCGCACGTGCGGCGGGGCCCACGGTCGCCGCCAGGAGCGCCGCGATCGCCAGGCCCGCCGTCAGCGATCGATGGCGCGGCCCCCGCTTCGACCCTCCGCACGCATGGCCCATCGGCTCCTCCTCGTCCTCGGGTGACTCCTCGGCGACGACGCCACGACGTCCCGGCCGAAACATCCGCCGGGCCCCGGCGTTCTCTCCGGTCCGCCCCGGTCGGACGCCCCTCGCCTCGGGGCGTCAGCATAGACTTTCCGCCGCCCGCGCTTTCCACCCCGCCACCCGACCGCTTTTTCCCGGAAGGGGATTCGCATGTCCGCCCGTCGCCCAGGCGCCGTGATCGTCTGCACGCTCCTCGTTCCACTCGCGCTCGTCGGCTG
>CAWUOA010000520.1:0-2531 GCA_963923225.1 uncultured Planctomycetaceae bacterium | reverse complement strand
GGCCTGGATGGAGAGCGACCGGCTCCACGACAGCGTGTTCCGCGAGTTCTACTCCGAGCGCGACGTCGTTCACGAGGAGCGGCGCCTGCGCACCGACAGCACCCCGACGGGGCGCTTCCAGGAGCAGTTCGACAGCCTGTTCTGGGCCTCCTGCGGCTACGCCTGGCCGGTGATCGGCTGGCCGAGCGACCTGAACAGCTACACCGAGGAGCAGGCCCAGGATTACTGGAACGTCTACTACCGCCCGGGCAACCTCGTGGGCGTGGTGGTGGGGGACTTCGACCCGGCGAAGGCCAAGGCCGACATCACCCGCTACTTCTCGCGGCTCGACCCCGGCACGCGCAAGCCGGCGCCGGTGGTGACGCTCGAGGTGGAGCAGCTCGCCGAGCAGCGCATGAACGCCGTCGGCGACTTCCCCCCTTCCGTCGAGGTCCGCTACCACACCGTCCCGGCCGGCCACGTCGACAGCTATCCGCTCGACATGCTCGCCGAGATCCTGAACGGCCGCACCGGCCGCCTGGAACTGGGGCTCGTCGAGGGCCGCGGCATCGCCGCCGGCGCCGGCGCCTCCTCCGACACGCGGAAATACGCCGGCCTCTTCGCCTTCGAGGCCCAGGCCCGCGGCGACGCGACTCCCGCCGATCTGGAGCAGGCCTGGTACGAGGAGCTCGCGCGGCTCCAGGACGAGGAGGTGCCCGAGCGCGAGCTACGGAAGGTGAAGAACCGCGTCGCCGCGGGGAACTACCGCAAGCTCGAGAACAACATGTCGCTCCTCATCCAGCTCGCCGTCGCCGAGGCGACGCTCGACTGGCGCGAGATCAACGACGCCCCGCGGAAGTACGAGGCGGTGACGGCGGCCGACATCCGCCGCGTCGCGAAGCAGTACTTCGCGCCGACCAACCGCAGCGTGGCCACGTTCGTCCGTCAGGGGGCGCCTGCCGAAGAGGCGGCGGCCCGCTGATCGCGCCGCCGCCCCGTCGTTTCCCGCCCCGCCTCCCGCTCGATTCCCGACCACCGCCCCCGCAGGACCCCGCCATGTTCCGCCGCCGCTTCTCCCGTCCCGCCGCCAGCGTGCTCGCGCCGGCCGCCTGCCTCGCCCTGGCGCTGGCCGCCGGAGCGGGCCTCGCCGACGAGCCGCCGCGCCTCCCGGCCCGGCCGGAGGAGATCGCCGTCGAGCCGCTCGACTTCCGCGTCCCGGAGGCGAAGCAGTTCCGACGGACGCTGGCCGACGGCACGCCGGTCTACGTGGCGCCGTCGCACGAGTTTCCGCTGGTCACCGTGTCGATCACGTTCAAGGGGGGCGCGTCGCTCGATCCGGCCGACGTCCCGGGGCTGGTGGCTGCGACCGCGAGCATGGTGCGTCTCGGCGGGACCGAGTCGACGGCGCCGGCCGAGTTCGACGAGGAGCTCGACTTCCTGGCCACGAACATCGGCGTATCGAGCAACGACGCCTTCACGTCGGCGGCGATGAACTGCCTCACGTCGAACTTCGACGAGAGCCTGCGGCTGTTCGTGGAGATGCTGCGGAGGCCGCGCTTCGATCAGAGCCGCCTCGAGACCACGAAGGCCCGTCTCCTCGAGGGTCTCAAGCAGCGCAACGACGACGCCTCCTCGATCCTCTCCCGCGAGTGGCGCAGGCTCCTCTGGGGCGACCACTTCGAGGGGCGCGAGGCGACGGCGAAGAGCGTGGCGGCGATCGAGCCGGAGCGGATGCGCGAGATCCACGGGAGGATCTTCCATCCCGGCAACATGATCGTCGCCGTGTCGGGCGACTTCGAGGAGAAGGCGATGCTCGCCGCCCTCGAGAAGGCCTTCGCCGGATGGAAGAAGGGGCCCGCCGTTCCCGACCCGGCCGCGCCCACGGCGGTGCTCGCCCCCGGCGTGTACCACGTCCCCAAGGAGATCCCTCAGGGGAAGGTGGTGATCGGCAAGCGGGCCATCGAGCGCGACGATCCCGACGCCATCCCGCTCGACCTGCTCAACGACATCCTCGGCGGATCGGGGTTCACCAGCCGGATCATGCAGCAGGTGCGGAGCAACGAGGGGCTCGCCTACTCCGCCGCCTCCGGGCTCGCGCCGAAGGTCGACTATCCGGGGCAGTTCCAGGCCCGCTTCGAGAGCAAGAACGCCACCGTGGCCCTGGCGACGAAGATCATCCTCGACCTCGTCGAGGGGGTGCGGACCGAGCCGGTGACGTACGAGGAGCTGGAGACGGCGAAGGCCGCCGCGATCGAGACCTTTCCGCGCCAGTTCGAGAGCAAGCCGGCGATGCTGCGGGTGTTCGTCAACGACGAGTGGACGAAGCGTCCGGCCGACTTCTGGCAGACCTACCGTGACAAGGTCAGCGCCGTGACGCGCGAGGATCTCCTCCGCGTGGCGAAGAAGCATCTCGATCCGGAGGCGATGGCGATCCTCGTGGTGGGCGACTGGGAGGAGATCGCCAAGGGGGATCTCGAGAAGCGCGCGAGCATGGCCGACTTCTTCGGCGGCAAGGTGACGCACCTCCCGCTCCGCGACCCCCTCACGCTCGA
>CAWUOA010000519.1:0-2535 GCA_963923225.1 uncultured Planctomycetaceae bacterium | reverse complement strand
ATCGTCGGCAGCGTCAGATGTGTATAAGAGACAGGGGCGGGACGGGGAAACGTCGCAGTATCCCCCTCTCCGCCGTTCGCCCACAAGGCCGGTCCGGCAGGGGAGTGGCGATCGGGCGAACGACGTTCCGCCGCAGGGCCCGGCCCGCTACCATCCCCCCGCCTTCAGGGTCGCTCCCCCTCCGGCACGGAAGCTCCGCCGGGCCCGCGTCCCCGTGACGCTGAGCTGAAAGGACACTGCCATGTCACTTGCACGGCCGTCCTCCCTGGCACTGCTCCTTCTCTGTGCCGTCGTCGCCGGCATCGCGCCGGCGCTCGCTGAGGACGACGCCGAGCGGGTGGGCGAGATCGGCCGCGCCGACCGGCTCGTGATCCGCGGCCTCGACGCGATCGATCCCGAACGCCTGCGCCGTCCGCTCGCCAACGACTTCGAGGTCCACTGGCTCGCGCGGCCCGGTGCCCAGCGTGCACCGTTCGTCGACGCGCTGGCCCGCAAAGCGCAGCGAGCGCTCGCCGCTGCCGGCTTCGCCACGGCGAAGGTCGTGCCGTCGGTGGAGACGATCGACGGCACGGAGAAGGTCGTTCTCGACGTCTCCGCGGGTCCGCGGTTCGAGGCCGGCGAGATCGTGGTCAATGGCCTCGACGACGATCTGGCGGCGCGGCTGGTGACGTTCCTCACGTCGCCGCTCCATCCGACGTCGGCGATCCCGGAGCTCATGGACAGGCCCGACGGCGGCACCGAGGTGGTGTGTCGCGGCAGCGATGGAAGACCCGTCGGACCGTCGCCGGCGGCCTGGGTCGCCGGATCCCCGGTGATCCATGCCGACGAATTGCTCGACGTCGTCCGCGTTCGGGTGACGCGATTCCTCGGGGAGGAAGGCTATCTGACGATCGCGCCCCCCGCGCAGCGAAGCGCCAGGGGCCCCGTCGCTTCCTCCTGGAACCTCACCGACGCCGGCATCGAGACGGCCTTCGACATCGCCGACGGCCGCACCGCGAAGCTCGTCGTCTCCGTGGCCCGGCTGCCCCCCCGGTCGCGACTCACCCGCATCGACCTGCCCCGCGGCGCGACGACGACCGCGGAGGAGATGGCCGCCTTCCTCGGGATCGAGCTCGGCCAGACGGTGTCGCAGCGTGACCGGATCGCCTGGATCGGCACGCTCCGCGACAGCGGCCGCTTCATCCGTCACGGCGTCGAACTCGCGCCCGATCTCCTCGACCAAGAAGGGGTGGTGGCGACGTTCGACATCGACGAGTACGCCCCGATGATGCCCCTCTCGCGCCCCTTGTCGCGCGAGGAGGAGACGATGCTGCGTGGACGGCGCTGGCTGCTCGGCGCACTCGAAGGAGAGCGGGATCTGGTGATCGATTGCGGGGCAAGCGATCCCGAGGAAGGGTCGTCCGGCGCCTTCCCTTTCCGCGCGACGCTTTCGGCCTCCGACGGCACGGCCATCATCCAGCGACTCCCGACGGGTGACATGCAGGGATGCGTGATGACGCCGGAGATCGTGCGGCTCATCGCCCCCGGAGGCGTCGGATGGTTCGATCTCCCCGCCCCGCGCGGCCAACGGTTCCGATTCCGTCTCGAGGCCTCGGTCCGGAGGCGGCCGGCCGAGCAAGTCACCGCAGACGACCCGAGGCCCTTCGAGTATCGGATGGACTTCGGATACGACTCTCAGGATCGGCGGCCAGGGGAAGCGGGGGCCGACGTCGCGATCAAGGTCGATCCAATCGTGGCGATGCTCAAGCTCCACCACGACGACCCCGACGTCCGGTGGGAGGGCGACGTGCTCGTGGTGGATCAGGGGGCTGCGAATCCGATTCGTGTCGATGGGCGCACGGGCCGCGTGCTGTCGCTCGACTATGGCGGCGGCATGACGATCGAGCAGCGCGAGGGTGGGCTCGACGAAGCCGAACGGCTCTCCGTGTCGGTGGGAGAGGCCAAGGGGATCCCGAACAGGCCGTTCACCTCGCTCCTGCGCTTTCTCTTCGTCGACGGTGGATCGGCGTTCGTGACCTCGCTCATCCCCGGCTACGCCTCGACGGAGGCGCTCCGAGCCGTGTGCGCCGACACCACCGCCATCATCGGCAGGGTGGTGCGTCGCTGCGACGAGGACGATTCCCTCGCCGCGCTCGACAGGATCGTCCTGGAACGATTCACGGCAGGGGATGACGAGACCGACACCGCCCCCCTGTGGCTCCCCCAGCTGGGAATCGTCGGAGACTCGACCGTCGGCGGCATGCTCGCCACGACCGCCGCATGGACTTGGCGCGAGAGCGAGCGCTTGCTCGGCAGCGACGCCTGGCCCACGGCGGTCGCCCGCCTTGCGAGCGCGTCGTTCTGCGGGGGCACCGTCCTCGAGGAAGAGACGACCGGGTTCCTCGAAGCGGAACGCTTCGGCCCCGTCGCCCATCTCGTCGCGGCACTCACCTGCCGCAACCGCCACCAGGCCGCCGATCTCGCCCGACGGGGGATCGACCGCTGCACGCTCGAGTCGTTCCGAGCGGACGTCGATCCGCTCCTGGCACTCTCCGC
>CAWUOA010000518.1:0-2539 GCA_963923225.1 uncultured Planctomycetaceae bacterium | reverse complement strand
AACGAATCGGGGCGAAAGGATTCGAACCTTCGACCTCCTGGTCCCAAACCAGGCGCTCTAACCAGGCTGAGCTACGCCCCGTCGCGGGCCGCTCGCGCGGCCGCGGAGGAAGAGTCTACACGAGATCGGCGGGCCGTTTCCGGTGATCCAGGCCCGGCGGGCGGGCCGCGGTGGCCTATTTCGAGATCTGGTCGAGGAGCCGCTGGAACTCGTCGAGGTTCGCAAACGGGATCACGATCCGGCCGGCGCCCTTGCCGTTGGCATGGACCACCACCTTCGTGCCGAGCGCCCGGCGGAGCTGCTGCTCCACCGCCTGCACCTGCGCCGTCCGGCGCGTCGCCGGCCGGCCCGGCTTGCGCTTGGCCGTGCCCGCGGCCCTGGGGGCGCCGTCCGAATCGGCGTCGGAGTCGTCGATGGAGTCCGAGGCCAGGTCGTCGTCGGCATCGTCGCTGCCCGCGACGCGCGTCGGCTTCGCCGCCGCGCGCGGGGCGTCGTCCTCGTCGGCGCGGAGGATCTCCTGCACCTCCCCCTCGATCGCCCGCACCGAGAGCCCCTCGGCCACGATCCGGGCCACGAGCCGCGTCTGCTCGTGCTCGTCGCCGAGCGGGAGGAGGGCCCGGGCATGGCCCATCGAGATCTCGCCGGCGCGGAGCTTCTGCTGCACGGCGTCCGGGAGCTCGAGGAGGCGGATCAGGTTCGTGACCGTGGAGCGATCGATGGAGAGACGCTTGGCGAGCTCGTCCTGCGTGCAGCCCCAGGCGGCGAGGTACGACTTGAAGCTCGTCGCCTTCTCCAGGGCGTCGAGGTCGCGGCGCTGGAGATTCTCGACGATCGCGATCTCCGACATCTGCCGGTCGTCGACGTCGAGGACGCGCACCGGGAGCTTCTGCCAACCGAGGCGTCGCGCCGCGGCCAGCCGGCGCTGGCCGGCGATGAGCTGGTAGCGGTCGCCCCGCGACCGGACCACGATCGGCTGGACGAGGCCGTGCTCGCCGAGGCTGGCGGTGAGCTCGGCGAGCGCCGCGTCGTCGACCACGCTCCGCGGCTGCCACGGATTCGGATCGACGAGTGCCGGATCGATCTCCGCCACCGGCAGCGTCGAGGCGGCCTGTTCCACCTCCTCCGGCGCGTGGAGGATCAGGCGGGCGGCGCCGGCGCCCAAGCCGCCGGCAGGACGGGGGGCCGCGGCCGGCGCGGCGGCGGGGGCCGACGCGAGGGCGCCGGTGCCGTCGGTCCGCGGTGCGGAGGGGGTGGCCTGGGGGTCGAGCCCCGCCCGGCCCAGGAGCGCTTCGAGACCCCGGCCCAGCCGTCGTTCCCTACTCACAGTCGCGCACCTCCATGCAGAGCTCCGTGTAGGCCCGCGCTCCCGGCGAGCGCGGCGCGTAGTCGAGGACGCTGCGGGCGTGGCTCGGAGCCTCCGACACCGCCACGTCGCGCGGGATCACCGTCTCGAAGACGATCTCCCCGAAGAAGTCCCGGACCTCCTCCTCCACTTCCCGCGTGAGGTCGAGGGAGTCGTCGTGCATCGTGAGCACGATGCCGCCGAACCGCAGCCGGCCGGGACGCTCGTCCATCACGTCGCGGATCACCTCGATCATCTGCGTCAGCCCCTCCAGGGCGAAGTACTCGCACTGGATCGGCATCAGGACCTCCGTGCTCCCGGCGAGGGCCGTGCGCGTCAGATCCCCGATCGAGGGCGGGCAGTCGATGAGGCAGTAGTCCCAGGCTCCGAGCCCGCCGGCAAGATGCGTTTCCAGCACCAGGCTCCCGCTGCGGGCCTGCTCCGCGAGCCGCTCCACGTCGCGGACGCTGCGGCTCCCCGGAAGCAGGGAGAGGCCTTCGACGCCGGAGGACACCAGCGCCGCCGACAGCGGCCGGTCGCTGACCAAGGGGTGGACGGGGGCCGGCTGGGCCCCCAGGCCGGTCGTGGCGTTGCACTGCGGGTCGAGATCGACGAGCAACGTCCGCTTGCCCCCCTTGGCGAGGCCGACCGCGAGGTTCGTGGCGGTGGTCGTCTTGCCCACCCCACCCTTCTGGTTGGCCACGCAGAGAATCCGTCCCACTCGCATATTCCTTGCAGACGTGTTCCCGGGCATCGCGGGAACATCCGGAATATCGGCCACCGACGGCACGGTTCGTCGTGGCGGGGGCTCCCCGGCGGTCAACCCGCCCCGTCGCGCAAGGTCGCCGCAGTCGGCATCCCGGCAGGGGCCGCATCGCGGGGGGCGTTCCACGTGAAACGGCACAATCGGCGCGGATTGCCGAAGGCGCGCAGAGTCCGCCGGCCTCCCCTCCTGCCCCGCCGCCACCGTTTCACGTGGAACCGGCGGCGGCGGAGCGGAGCGATTCAGACGCCGCGGAGGGGGCGATCAGCGGACCCGGGAGCGCTCGGCACCCGAGCGGGACCGGCGGCGCGTCACTCGAGCGGGTTGAACACCAGGCCGCTGGCGAGCTTCGGATAGAAGTAGGTGCTCTTGGCCGGCATCCGCTCGCCGGTCTCGCTGACGGTGCGGATGTCGTCGACGCTCGCCGGCATGAC
>CAWUOA010000517.1:0-2543 GCA_963923225.1 uncultured Planctomycetaceae bacterium | reverse complement strand
GAAATCAGATGCCCCGAAAGGGGTTGTGGGTTCGAATCCCATGCCCTCCGCCTGAAGACGGTCGCTCGTAAGAGCCGTGACAAGCCCCGGGTGACCGGGGCTTTTTGCGTTGACGGTTTCGCGCGTCAGCCCGGGCGCGCGTGATCGTCGGGGCGTCCCATCGGGGGGCGATTCGGGAACTCCTCGAGAACAGCCGATCTCCCGTTCGACCGAGGTGTGCATGTTCGGTCTCCATGTCAATGCCCGGAAACTGGCGATCCTTCTGGCCGGTCTGATCCTCGTGGCGGGGGGGCTGTACGTCGGTCACCGCCTCCAGATGCGCCGCCAGGCGCAGTCCCTGCGCGAGCGCATCGACGAGGGCATCGCCGCCGGGGACGACGCCGCGGCCATCGACGCGCTCGAGCGCTACTTGGCGATCCGGCCCGCGGACAACGGGCGCCTCGCCCAGCTGGCCCGGCTCCTGGCGGCACGGGTCCTCGCCGGCGCTGCCGACGAGCACGAAGTCGACGTCTGTCGAGACGTGCTGCGCGCGGCCGTCGCGCGGATGCCGCAGGACGCGGGATTGCGCGAGTCGTGGGCGAATGTGCTGCTCCGATCGGGGGATATCGCCGCGGCCCTCCCGCACCTTCAGTCGCTCTTGGCCGATCTTCCCGCCGACACCGCCGACCGCGGCCCTCGCGACCAACTCGGTCTCATGGTGGCCCAGACCGCGGCCTCCCTCGGTGACGCGACCCTGGCCCAGCAGACGCTCGAGGCCTTGATCGACCGCGGGGGGCCGGCCGGAACCCACGCGCCCCGCGACGTCTACACCAGTCTGTTCCTGATCCTCGTCAACAAAACCCGCAGGGAGCCGAAGGCCGCCGACGACGTCCTCGCACGCATGGTGGTGGCGTGGCCGGAGGACGCCACCGCCTGGACCCTGCAGTCCGAATGGCTGCTGCGGAACGGCCGGATCGACGATGCCGAGGAGGCGATCGAGCGCGCCCGGCGGCTCGCGCCCGAGGACCCGGCGGCCGCGATCCTCGCGGCGACCGTGGCGATGGGACGTGGCGACGTCGATCGGGCCGCCGCGATTCTGGCCGAGAAGTCCCTCGCCGACGCACCGCTTTCCGAGCGGCTCGTCGTCGTTCGGGCCGACGTGGCGAAGGCCCGCCGCGACATCGACACCGCGATCGACGTTCTGCGAAAGGGGGTCGAGGCGTTTCCCAGTGACCAGGGCATCCTCCGCCAGGCGATCCTGACGGCCGCCGACTCGGGGCGACTCGACGAGCTGCGCTCCTTCCTGCCCCGCGGCCGCGAGAGCCTCGGCGCCGACGCGCCGCTGGTCTGCTACGGCGAGGCGGTGTTGGCGATGGGTGAGCGACGGTGGGAGTCGGCGATCCTGTCCTGGGAACGGGCTCGGCCCGGTGTCACCGGCAGCCCGGTGCTCGCGAAGCGCGTCGAGCTGGCGATCGCCGAGTGCCATGTCGCGCTCGGAAGGCCGGACGAGGCCGCCGAGGCCCGGCGCCGCGCGACGGCGGACGACCCCCGGTCGATCGAGGCGATCCTGCTCGAGTCCCGGAGCCTCGCCGAGACCGGCCGCCCGGCCGAGGCGCTGGCGCTGGTCGAGCGGGTGGCGACGACGATCCCTCCCGCCGATCTTCCGGCCCGTCCGGATGTCTGGCAACCGCTCCTCCGACTGCGGATCGTGGACGCCGTCCGGCGGCCGGAAGGGGAACGGGACTGGTCGAAGGTCGACTCCCTCCTCGACGCGATCCTGGTCGCGGACAGCGTGGCGGAGCCCGTGCGCGACGTGTTCAGGATGCAGGTGCTCGCCGCGAAGGGGCAGGTCGAGGAGGTGGTGGCCGCTGCCGAAGCCGCCGTCGCTCGACGGCCGGACGACGCCGGCGCCGCCGCGCGGCTCCTCGCGCTGCTCGCGCAGGTGGGAAGGGGAGCCGAGGCGCTCGAACGCGCGGCGTCGTGGCCCCCCGCCGTGCGCGACTCCGTCGTGGTGCTCGGCGAGGAAGCCGATATCGCCGGGCGTGTCCCCGGAGTAGACGCCGGGGCCTGGATCGCGGCCGTGCAGAGGGGACTCGCGTCGTCGCAGGGCTCGGCTGCCGTCGAGGTGAGACGCCGACTGATGGTGTCCAACGCGTTGCTCGGGCTGCTGACCGACGCGGAGCGCGTCGGTCAGCAGGTCGTGGCGGAGGTTCCCTCCGACCTCCCCACGCGCCAACTCCTGCTCGACCTGGCGATCGAACGCTCCGATGGAGCGGACGTGGTCGCGCAGTTGGTGGAGATCGAGCGACTCGCCGGACCGGATTCCCCCGTCAGCCTGGTCGCGCGGGCCGCGGCGACGGCGCTCGAGGCGGTCGACGGCGCGCGTCAGGGCACCGTCGGTGCCGGAGAGATGGCCGAGGACCTCGTTCGCGCGGAGAGCCTGCTCGATGCCGCCGCGGAGGCGCGGCCGGGATGGCCCGATATCGACCGCCAGCGGGCGCTGGTCGCCGAGTGCCGTGGCGACCGGACGGCGGCGATCGGCCATCTCCGCCGCGCCGTGAAGG
>CAWUOA010000516.1:0-2548 GCA_963923225.1 uncultured Planctomycetaceae bacterium | reverse complement strand
CCTCACCCCAGCTCGCGGAGGTAGGCGAGGGTGTAGATGCCGCTCGAGTGACCGTCGGAGAAGTCGATCGCGTAGGCGTACTGCCCCACCGGCCGCATGCCGGTGACGACCATCGGCCGCGTCTCCTCGGCCGAGAGCACCTGGAGGAGCGGTTTCGGCTTGGGGGCCGCACGCTCCTCGCGACAGGTGGCGCAGGGGCAGGCGTCGCGGAGGAGCCGTGGCGGATAGGCGCACGAGCGCCCGTCGCTCCAGCCGATCTCCACGCCGCCGTCGGGAAGGCGGCGCAGCGACACCGGGATCACGCCCGGGGGAAGCCCCTCCGCGCCGGGATCGCCGGGAATCTCGCCGTCCGTCGCGTCACGGTGATCGTTCTCCTGCCCGCTCATCGCTGCTCCTCGGTCGTCTTCGTGGCGGCGGCCGTGCCGCCCGGCCCCTTCCGCTCGTCGAACACCCGCCGCCCCTTCCCCTCGAAACGCGGAAGCGACCCCAAAGGCACCGTCCGCACGTTCACGCGCAGGCCCAGCCGGAGCTGGAACTCCCGCGCCACCCGCGCCGGGTCGTCGAGCCGGTCCTCGATCTCGACGTCGACTTCGTCGAGGCTCGCGCGCGACCGCACCGTGGCCCGGTACTCCACCACCTCGGGAAAGCTCCGCAGGATGCCGTCGAGGGCGCCGGGGAAGACGTTCACGCCGCGGACCACGAGCATGTCGTCGGCCCGCCCCACGATCCCCCCCTCGAGGCGCACGCGGGGCGGCGCGCCTGCGGCGACGTCGTCGGCGCCGGGGTGAACCGCGCGGACGAGATCGCCGGTGCGGTAGCGGATCACCGGGGCGCCGATGCGGCCGAGCGTGGTGAGGACGAGCTCCGAAAGTTCGCCCGGCCGCGCGGCCTGCCCGCCCCCCGGCTCGAGGAACTCGGCGTGGAACCAGGGCTCGAGAACCTCGAGGGAACGGCCGTGGGCGTCGCCGACGCCCCAGGGGCCGACTTCGCTCGCGCCAGCGTGATCGAGCACCGCGGCATCCCAGGCCAGGCCGATCCGGTCGCGCACCGCCGGGATCGATCCCCCGGGCTCCCCCGCCACGATCACCGTCCGGATCGGCAGGGCGGTCAGGTCGATCTTCGCCTCGGCCGCCACCTCGGCCAAATGGAGGGCGTAGCTCGGCGTCGCCATCAGCACGGTGGCCGAGAGGCTACGGGCCAGTTCGATTCGCGCGAGGCTCGACATCCCTCCCGAGGGGATCGCCATCGCGCCGCGGGCGACCACCCCGTCGAAGCCGCTCCAGAAGCCGAGGAAGGGCCCGAACGACGAGGCGACGAGCACCCTGTCGCCAGGCCCGACGCCGGCCCGGTCGAGGATCGCGTCCCAGCACTCCATCCACCACACCCAGTCGGCGGCGGTGTCGAAGATCGGCATCGGCCGACCGTGCGTGCCGCTCGTGCGATGGCAGCGCACGTAGCGGTCGGGGGGAAAGGTGAGGTTCGCGGGGAGGCCCGAGGCGCTGCCGGCGACGAGCTCCTCCTTGGTGGTGAACGGAAGCGCGGCCAAATCGTCGAGCGAGTCGAGCCGCGGCGCGCCGCCGAACTTCGCCGTGTAGAAGGCGTTGGCGGGGATCGCCTCGCGGAGCAGGCCGCGGAGGCGCTCGAGCTTCGCGGCGTCGAGCGCGGCGCGGGTCGCGGGGAGGTGACGGGTGCCGGGATGCATACCGGGAAGTATGGCATCCCGCCGCGATCGCTCTACAGCCCCGAGGGAGGAGCCCCCAGGCCAGGGATCCCCTGGGTGGGCGAATTGAGCGGCGGCGCCTGCAGCGCCGGCCCGGGGAACTGGAGCGGACCGGGGCCGGGCTGGAGCGGGGCGGGGATCGCCTGCGGGATCGGTGCCTGCTGGAACGGCGGCGGCGGCGCGGGGATCGGCTGCACCGGCACCGCCTGCACGGGCACGGGCACCGGAGGAGGCGCGACCGGCGCGCTCGCCGGCAGGCTCCCGGAGGCCTGCCGGGCGGCCTGGGCCCGGCTCACGACCAGCTCCGCCGGCTGCGAGTCGGCGGGTGCCATGGCCAGATCGACGACGCGCTCGTCGCGGATCTCCCACGGCCAGAGGTTTTCAGTGACGAAGTCGAGCGGGAAGACCTCGTACCAGGGCACGGGGAACGGCTGGCGGACGGTGAGCGTCTCGTAGCCGTCCTTCACGAGCCGGATCTTTCGCGTGCCGTAGTAGACGAAGTCGGTCGAGACCGGCGTGGTGCCGAGTTGGTAGTCGTCGACGTAGACGAGCGCCCCCGGCGGATTCGAGCGGATGGTCATGCGCCGCTGCACGCATCCCGCGGACGGGAGGGCGAGTAGCAACAGCGCCGCCCCGAGCAGGCGGAGGAATCGCGGCGGCGGTCGCAGAGGGAGAGCCGGCATGGCGGGGACGATAGGGATCGGGGCCGGAGGCCGCCAGACCGACCGATTCCCCGCCCCCGAGCGGCCTTCAACCCGTTTCCGGGCCGGGGTTTGCGGTCGCGGGGGGGGGCGGGGACCGCTAGAATCCCCGGCCTCCCCCCTCCCC
>CAWUOA010000515.1:0-2548 GCA_963923225.1 uncultured Planctomycetaceae bacterium | reverse complement strand
CTGAGGTCGCCGTCCCAGCGGCGACAGAGTGAGGTCGCCGTCCCGTCCAGTTTCAGACGAGGTCCCGGCCTCGTCTCGGTGCAGGCGCAGCCCCACCGGCGGACGCGAGCGGGGCCTCGTTCAGTCCTCCGCCGTTTCCTCGTCGTCCGCCGGGCCGCGGGCCGCGGCGCGGGTGAGGCGGTCGCGGATCGCGCGCCACGCATCGCCGTCGGGGGGCTCGTCGACGACGATCACGTCGAGCGACCGCTTGTCGACCGCGTGCAGCATCGCGTACAGGATCGCCCCCTGGGCCTCGGGCTCCGCCGGCAGCGGCACGACCACCGCTTCCGCGGCGGCGGCGATGCGGCGCGTGCGCGGGTCGGCGCCGCGCGTCGTCAGCCATCCGACACGCCGGCCCTCGGCCAAGAGCGCCTCCACCCGCCCCGCCGCGTCGGCCGACACCTCGAGCGGCGTCAGGGGGGAGTAATGGCGCGTCGCCTGCCCCGGCGAGCGCGCGGGGCCGTCGGTTTCCGGTGCCGCGCCGCCGACCGCCTCGGGCGCGACGCCCATCACGTCGGCGAGCGCCGCGGCCGTGAGTGGACCGGGGCGGAGGATCCGCGGCGGCGACACCGTGCAGTCGACCACGGTCGACTCGAGGCCCCGGCCACACGGGCCGGCGTCGAGGATCAGGTCGACTCGCGCGCCGAGCCCCTCGAGGACGTGCGCGGCCGTCGTCGGGGAGAGCCGCAGCGAGCGGTTGGCGCTCGGGGCCGCCAGCGGCTGGCCGAGACGCTCGATCAACAGGCGGGTGATCGGCTGATCGGGGCAGCGGATGGCCACGGTCGGTCCGCCGGCGGTGACGCAGTCGGGCACGCAGGTCGCCTTCGGCACGACGACCGTCACCGGTCCCGGCCAGCAGGCCCGTGCCACGCGATCGGCCGCTTCGGGCCACTCCGCGGCGAGGCTCCGCGCCATGGCGATGCCATCGACATGAACGATGAGCGGGTTGGTGGTCGATCGCCCCTTGGCCAGATAGATCCGCTCGACCGCGGCCTCCGAGAGGGCCAGCCCCGCCAGGCCGTAGACGGTCTCGGTGGGGATCGCGACGAGACCGCCCGAGCGGAGGATATTCACGGCCCGGTCGATCGCCGCGAGCGTGGCGGCCGGCGGTTCCGCTGCGCCCGCCGGGAAGCGCACAGGAAGGGTCTCTGGCATGGCGTGGTCCATCGGCATCGGTGCGGATCCTCTCTCGGCGGACGGGACCGGGGCGTGTCCGGCCGGTTCGTTGTCGGCCTGCCGTGGCGGCGAGTCAAACGGGCCCGCGGGACGACGCACGTTGCAAGGCGGCGCCGGTCGGCGGAAGATGGGGCCTCCCCGGAGTGCCCGAAGCGTGAATCGCACCACCCCCCCTGCCCCGTCCGCCCCGCTCGTCGGCATCGTGATGGGGAGCCGTTCCGACTGGGCGACGCTCGAGCGTGCCTCACAGACCCTCGAGCAGTTCGGCGTGCCGCACGAGTGCGAGGTGGTTTCGGCCCACCGCACGCCCGGGAAACTCGCCGACTACGCCGCCCAGGCCGAGGGGCGGGGCTTGAGGGTGATCATCGCCGGCGCCGGAGGCGCCGCCCATCTTCCCGGCATGATCGCCGCCCAGACGACGCTGCCGGTCTTCGGCGTGCCGGTGGAGTCGAGCATCCTCCGCGGCGTCGATTCGCTCCTCTCGATCGTGCAGATGCCGGCCGGGATTCCGGTGGGCACGCTGGCGATCGGCCCGGCCGGCGCCACCAACGCCGCCCTCCTGGCCGTCGCCGTGCTGGCCCTCGCCGATCCCGCCCTCGCCGGGAAGCTGCGGGCCTTCCGCGACGAACAGACGCGGCGCGTCCTCGCCGAGGATCTCTCCCAGTCGGCTCCCGCTTCCGCCCCGCGACACTGAGCTCACGGCCCCTCTTCCCGCCGACGCGGCCTCGAACGATCCCATGCCCTCCTCTTCCTCGTCCGCTGCTTCGAGCGTCTCCTCCGCGCCGATCCTCCCCGGAGCGACGCTCGGCGTGCTCGGCGGGGGCCAACTGGGGGCGATGTTCGCCGCCGCCGCCAAGCGGATGGGCTACCGGGTCGAGGCGGTGGTCGAGGCGGCCGACTGTCCGGCGGCGCGGCAGGCCGATCGGATCCACGTCGGGCTCCTCGACGATCCGGCCCGGCTGGTCGAGGCCGCGCGGGGCTGGGCCGCGGTGACGTACGAGTTCGAGAACGTGCCGGTCGCCGCGGCGCGGGCCCTCGAGGCCGTGGTCCCGGTGCGGCCCGGGCCGGAGGTGCTCTCCACGACGCAGGACCGGGGCCGCGAGAAGGCGTTCCTCGTCGCCCACGGGATTCCCTGTGCGCCCCACGCGCTGGTCCGTTCGCGCGACGAACTCCACGCCGCCGCCCGGCAGGTCGGCCTGCCTGCCGTGCTCAAGACCTGCGCCTCCGGGTACGACGGCAAGGGGCAGACGCGCATCGACGCCGCCGGCGGCCTCGACCGGGCCTGGGAGGCCCTCGGGCCGAAGGAGCTCGTGCTCGAGGGCTGGATCGACTT
>CAWUOA010000514.1:0-2549 GCA_963923225.1 uncultured Planctomycetaceae bacterium | reverse complement strand
CGGCGGACGTGGCCGGAACGGGTCGTCCTCACCTGGAGACGGCCGCCGGGTGCCGCCACGCCGGAGGCTCCTCGATGAGCCCTCGCCCCGCCGTGTCGGCGACCCTCTCCGCTGCCGCTGCCGCCGCCGCACGCGAGCCGTGGGACGTCGTCGTCGTCGGAGCCGGGCCCGCCGGCTCCGCCGCGGCGGCCCGCCTCGCGGCCGGAGGCCTCCGCGTGCTCGTCATCGACCGCCGCGACCTGCCGCGCGGCAAGGTCTGCGGATGCTGTCTGTCACCGCTGGCACTCCGCGAGCTCGCCGCCGCGGGCGCCGTTCCCGCCGCAGCGGTCCCGTTGACCCACGTCCGTCTCGCCCACGACGGCCTCGACACCTCGATCGCCATGCCGGTCGGGGCCGTCCTCTCCCGCGAAGCGCTCGACGCCGCCCTCCTCCGCCGGGCGATCGCGGCGGGGAGTGAGTGGCTTCCGGGAATGGATGTGTCCGCCGTCGAGTCGCAGCCCAACGCGGCAACGGCGCTGATCCACGGGAGCGACTGCGGAAACGACGAGGGGTTCGTTCCGATCCCGGCGCGGATCGTGATTCTGGCCACGGGGCTCTCCGACCGGGTGCGCGTCGTCGGCGCCGACGGGCCCACCGTCACCAGGCGGATCGCGCCGACGAGCCGGATCGGACTGGGCACCGTCCTCCGCCCCGGCGCCGTGCCACTGCCGGCGGGGGAGCTGCTGATGACGGTGTCGCGGGGAGGCTACTGCGGACTGGTGCGTCTCGAGGACGGCCGGATCGACCTCGCCGCCGCGATCGACCGGGCGACGATCGCGGCCGCCGGCCACGACGTGGCCCGTGCCGTCGCAGGAATCGTCGCGGCGGTGGCGGCCGCTGGCGGTCCCACGCTCGACGCCGACCTCCTGCGCCGCACCAGCTTCCGGGCCACCCCGCCGCTGACCCGCCGGGCGGCGCTGGCCGCCGGAGGGCGGTCGAGGATCCTCCGCATCGGCGACGCCGCCGGCTACGTGGAGCCCTTCACCGGCGAGGGGATCGGCTGGGCGCTGGCCTCGGGGCGTCTCGTGGCCGAGGCGATCCTCGCCGGAGACGGCCCCCGCGATCCAGCCGCCGTGGCCGCCCGCCACGCCACGAGCCACCGCCGCTTCCTCCACGCGCAGCACCGGCGCTGCGCCTTGGTGAGCGGCGGCGTGCGGCGGCCCACCGTGGTGACGACGGCGCTGGTGGCGGCGCGGACCTTTCCCGGCGTCGCGCGGCACGTGCTGCCGGCACTCGTCGGCAGCTGGCGCGGAGGGCCGCACGCGTGAGCATGGCGATCCTGGGACTGGGCACCGCGGCACCCCCGCGGAGCATCGCGCAGCTCGACGCGGCGGCGCTCGCCGCCCGCTTCATCCCGCCGGCGGAGACCCGGGCGCTCGCCGGGATCTACCGCCAGACGCGGATCCGCTCGCGCGGCTCGGTGCTCCTCGACGACGTCGACGACGCCCCCTTCGCACAGTCGTTTTATCCGCCCCCCGGCGAGGGCCCGGCCGGCGGTCCGTCGACGCGGGCCCGCATGGCCCGCTACGCCAAGGAGGCCGCCGACCTCGCGATTCCCGCGGCCGCCAGGGCCATCGCCGCGGCCGGGATCGGAGCGGCGGAGGTGACGCACCTGGTGACCTGCTCATGCACCGGCTTCGAGAGCCCGGGGGTCGACCTCGATCTCGTCGATGCCCTCGGCCTCCCCGCCACGGTGGCCCGGACGCACGTCGGATTCATGGGCTGCCACGGCGCGTTCAACGCCCTGCGCGTCGCGGAGGCGTTCGTCGCCGCGCGGCCGGAGAGCGTGCCGCTGGTGGTGTGCGTGGAACTGTGCAGCCTCCACTTCCGCTACGGCGCCGAGGCCGACGCGATCGTCGCCAACGCGATCTTCGCCGACGGCGCGGCGGCGCTGGTGGGGGGCTCCGTGGAGCGGGCGCGGACGGGGGGCCCGGCCCCGTGGCGGCTGGAGCGGACCTGGTCGGCGATCCTGCCGGACTCCCGCGGCGCGATGGGCTGGTCGATCGGCGACCACGGCTTCCAGATGCGTCTGGCGTCGAGCGTTCCGGAGACGATCCGCAAACGACTCCCCGCGGCGCTCGGTGCCGGACTCGACGCCGCCGGAATCGGCCCGTCCGCCATCGGCGCCTGGGCCGTCCACCCGGGGGGCCCGCGCGTCCTCACCGCGGTCGAGGAGGCGCTCGAGCTGGATGCCGGAGCGCTCGCCGACTCCTGGGGGGTGCTCGAGGCGCATGGCAACATGTCGAGCGCCACGATCCTCTTCATCCTCGAGCGCCTGTTCCGCGGCCCGGCGCGGGGGCCCTGCGTGGCGATGGCCTTCGGCCCCGGGCTGGCGGCGGAGTTCGCGATCCTGGCGCGCGAATGAGCGACGGCCCGGCCGGAACGGCTCCCCGCCGGGAGACGCTGTAGTCAGAAGGTGTTCACCGCGGCGCCGTCGCGGGCCATCCGCCGCGCCATGGAATAGTGGTGCCAGTGGATGGCGCATTTGATCGCGTACACCATCCAGGCCG
>CAWUOA010000513.1:0-2550 GCA_963923225.1 uncultured Planctomycetaceae bacterium | reverse complement strand
GTCGATTCGGGATGCCGGTATCCGGCTGCGACGAGTCGGTCGGAGGGGAAATCGACGTCGGTCGCCTGGGCACGCAGCCGCTCACGACCGATCGGCATCTCCCGCCCGGAGATCAGCGAGGCGACGTCGCCGATCGGCGCCGCGAGCGCCGCCGCCCAGCGCGGGATCGGGCGTGGGAGGGGCACTCCGGACAATTCGGCGATCGTCGCCACCAACTCCCGCAGTGGCAGCGGCCGGGGATCGCTGACCGTGTACGTCTCGCAGGGACCCGCGTCGTGGCCGAGGGCGAAGAGCACCGCCGAAGCGAGATTCCCACGCGAGACGATCGACCGCAGCACCCGTCCGTCACCGATGACCACCGGCCGGCCGGCGATGATCCGACGCGCCAGCGGCACGAGGTTCGATCCCTCGTCCGGCCCGTACACCGGCGCGGGACGGAGGATCGTTCCGCGACGCGAGCCGTCGTCCCTGCACCAAGCCCGGACCGCCGCCTCGGCCCGTGCTTTCGAGGCGCCGTAGCCCTCGCCGACGGCGGGCGCCGAGTCCTCGTCGCGGCGTCCCGGCGCCGGAGCGACGGCCATGATCGAGCTCACGAGCACGAAGCGCCGCGTGCCGGCGCGGGCCGCCCAGTCGAGCCATTCCTTCGTCCCGCCGACGTTCACCGACTCGCATTCGGCGGCGTCGGCGACGGAAGGACGCGGGCCCGATTGCCGCGACTCCAGATGGACGATCGCCGAGGGGCGGCAGGCGACCCTCCCGGCGAGCACGTCGTCACGGCGTCGCCCGGACCATCCCCCAGGCAGCCCTCGGGGCGCCTCGCGGCCGGTGGCGATCCCGCCGTGGCCGGCCGCCGCCAGGGCCTCGATCACGCCCCGGCCCACGAAACCGCCGGCTCCGGTGACGAGACATTCCATGGCTCATCCAGCCAGCGATTCGAGCCAGCGGGCGAAGCGGGGGTAGGTCGCCTCCCGGTCGAAGCACGCCTCGGCGAGCCGGCGGGAGCCCTGACGGAGGAGGAGCACACGACGGCGGTCGGCGGCGAGGCTGGCGAGCGCCTCGGCCAGCGACGCGCCGTCGCCGGCGGAATACCCGATTCCCGCCCTGTGCTCGTCGATCATCGCCTCCAATTCGCCCGGCAATCCGCTCACCATCGCCAGGCCGGCGGCGGCGTAATCGCACGCCTTGTAAGGCACCGCCACCAGCGACTCCGGCTTCACCGCGACGATCCCGACGTCGCACCGGGCGAGGAGGTCGGCGTAGGCCCCGCGCGGCAGGAGGCCGTGGACGGTGACTCGACTCGGGCCCGGGATGGCCGCCGCTTCGGCACGCAGACGGCCCTCGAGCCGCCCCGTCCCGGCGACGTGGATCTCGACCGACGTTCCTGTCGCCGAGAGCTTCCGCGCCGCCGCCAGGAGGGTGTCGAGATCCTGCCCCGCCTCGAGCGAGCCGGAGTAGACGCAGGCCAGCGTGGCCGGGGAGAGGGGCGCCGCGGCCGGGTCGTCGAGCGGCGGCACCCGTGGAGGGGAAGGGTACTCCTCGAGATAGGCGCCGAGGTGGCAGACGTGGGTCGGCCGTTCCCCCGGGACGTCGGCCAGCGCCGCGGTGGCATAGGTGTGGGTCGCCGCCGACACGCCGTCGGCCCCGGCGAGGATCGCTCTGCGGCGGCGTTCCATGCCTCCGAGCACCAGCGGCGAGAGCAGCCGACGGAACCACTCCGGCCCAGGCAGCAGCCGTCGGAAGGTCTCCGGCCAGAGATCCATCACGTCGACGACCAGGAGCGAATCGAGGCGGGCGGCGAGCCGGGCCGCGGCCTCCGCCCCTTCCAGCGGTGGCACGCTCGCCAGGATCAGGTCGGGACGCTCGAGGGCCCCCGCAGCGACCGCCTCGGTGGCGACTCGCTCGAGGTTGCGACCGAAGTCGCGATGGCTGCGCAGACGGGCCAGCGAGACGTTCGACGCGTAGGGCCGGACCGGCACGAGGCGGACGTCGAAACCCTCCTCCGCCTCCACGTTCCGGGCCGGCGGGAGACGGGGCGCCTTGCGTCGATGGCTCCAGTCGGCGGTCCACCAGGTGACGTCGTGCCCGCGTCCGGCGAGGACCCGGCAGAGCGTCCAGAAGCGGAGCGGCGGCAGACCCTCGCCCGGCACGTCATCGAAGGGGTTCACGACCCAGACGGACAGGGGATGGGGCGCGGGCTCGGCTCGGCTCATGGCGGGGAGCGTAGCAGATCGGACCGGCCGGGTTGAGCGGGAGCACTGCCGCGGCCGCGCCGGGCGATTCATCGGGGTCGGAGGCCCGTCGCCGACGGTTTTCGTGGCCGCCGCTCAATCCCAGTCGCCCAACGCCTCCACCGCAGCCGCCGAACCGTCCCTGAGCCAGCCGTCGAGTTGGGCGACGTCCTTGAGTTGCCGGCCGCGGACGCGCGGCACGACGACGTACCGGGTCGACAATTCGGGGATCGCGGTCATGTCGCCCCACAGCTTCTCGAATTGCGTGACCGGAAAGACGTCCTCCTGGCCGTGGCCCCAGCGCTTCTTGACGTCCTTGAGC
>CAWUOA010000512.1:0-2554 GCA_963923225.1 uncultured Planctomycetaceae bacterium | reverse complement strand
GGACACATCAATCTCCCCAACGCCGCCGCGCCGAGCTTCCTCTGCGTCGACAAGCGCGACGGCAAGGTGCTGTGGGCCGACGGCTCGCCGGGGGCCAACGTCCTCCACGGCCAGTGGTCGAGCCCGGCCTACGCCGAGATCGACGGCGTGCCGCAGGTGATCTTCGGCGGCGGCGACGGTTGGGTCTACGGGTTCGACGCCCGCGGCGACAACGGCAAGTCGAAGCTCCTCTGGCAGTTCGACGCGAACCCCAAGGAGTCGAAGTACGTCCTCGGCGGCCGCGCCGATCGCAATCACATCATCGGCACGCCGGTGATCCACGAGGGGCTCGTCTACGTGGCCGTCGGCGAGGATCCCGAGCACGGCGAGGGTGTCGGCCACCTGTGGTGCATCGACCCGACGAAGCGTGGCGACACGAGCCCCGAGATCGCCGTCAACGTCGACGATCCGACCAAGCCACTCCCCCACCGCCGCAACCAGGCGGTGATCAAGGAGCAGGGCGAAGTGGCCCGGCCGAACCCCAACTCCGCCGCGGTCTGGCACTACCCCGGCTTCGACTCCAACGGCAACGGCAAGCTCGACTTCGAGGAGACGATGCACCGCACCTGCGGCACCGTCGCCATCAAGGACGGGATCCTCGTGATCCCCGACTTCAGCGGGCTGGTCCACTGCGTCGACGCCAAGACCGGCAAGCCGCACTGGACGCACGACATGCTCGCGGCGAGCTGGGGCTCGACGCTCATCGCCGACGGCAAGATCTGGGTCGGCGACGAGGACGGCGACATCTCGATCTTCGAGCTCTCGCCCGAGAAGAATCTCATCGCCGAGGTCAACATGGGCAACAGCGTCTACTCGACGCCGATCGTCGCCGGCGACACGCTCTACATCGCCAACAAGAGCCACCTCTTCGCGATCCGCGAAGGGGCCACGCCCGAGGCGAAGTGATTTCCGTCGCACGCCCCCCGGGCGCCCGCCCTTCCGGCGGCGCCCGGGGCCGTGCGACGTTCCGGCCGTCCCGGGGAAGGACGGCGCAGCCAAGAGGGGGTTTTCCGATGGTCGCTCTCGTCCGTGGTTCCGTGCGCTCGCTCGCCTTCGCGATGCTCCTGGCCGGCTCGGTTTCCCCAGGCCACGCGGCCGATCCGGCGCCAGCCGCCCCCGCCGCCAAGCCCGCCCCGGCCCCTTCGCCGCGCGACATGCTCGCCGCCGCCAAGCGGATCTGCATCCTCGGCGACAGCATCACCTACGACGGCCGCTGGGCCGCAGGGCTCTCGGCCTGGATGGAATCGCAAGGAATGGACGCCGACGTGATCGCCGTCGGCCTGCCGAGCGAAACCTGCTCCGGGCTCTCCGAGGAGGGCCATGCGGGCGGCCAGTTCCCCCGGCCCGACGTCCACGAGCGTCTCGCCCGCGTCCTTTCGGTGGTGAAGCCCGATCTGGTCATCGCCTGCTATGGCATGAACTGCGGCATCTACCTCCCGCTCGACGACGCCCGTTTCGCCGCCTACAAGTCCGGCATGGAGAAGCTCCACGCCGAGGTCGAGAAGAGCGGCGCCCGGATCATCCACCTCACGCCGCCGGTCTACGACGGCCGGCCCGGCGAGAAGCACCCCGCCGGCGACGTCGACTACGACGCGGTGCTCGCCGAGTACTCGAAGTGGCTCCTCTCGAGGCGCGCCGACGGCTGGACGGTGATCGACGTCCACGGGCCGATGCGGGCGCAGCTCGACGCCAAGCGGAAGGACGATCCGAAGTACACCTTCCTTCCCGACGCGGTCCATCCCGACGACGCCGGCCAGTGGGCGATCGCCCGCGCCGTGCTCGCCGCCCTGGGGGACGCGAAGACCGCCGCCGAGGAGGCCCCGGCGAGCATCGCCCACTTCCTCCCCGAGGCCACCGAGCGGATGAAGATCCTCCGCGACGCCTATCTCTCAGGCGCCGGCCATCTCCGCCCCGGCATCGGGGCCGGACTCCCGATCGGCGAGGCGGAGGCCAAGGCCCGGCGGATCACCGAGTCGCTCCGGGCCCGGCGGAAGTACCTCCTGGGGAGGAAGTTCCCGTCGAGCGAGTGGAAGTCGGCGCTCGCCTGGCCGCGGCCGAAGGTGGTGAATCCGGGCCCGGCCCCGAAGGAGGCGGCGCCGATCCCCTCCGACGCGATCGTCCTCTTCGGCGGCAAGGACCTCGCCGCCTGGGAGGGGGGCGACAAGTGGAAGATCGCCGACGGGATCGCCACCGTCTCCGGCGGCTCGATCACCACCAAGCAGGGCTTCGGCGACTGCCAGATCCACGTCGAGTTCCGCACGCCGAAGCCGGCCGTCGGCGCCGGCCAGGGCCGCGGCAACTCGGGCGTGTACCTGATGGGGAAGTACGAGATCCAGATCCTCGACTCCTTCGAGGACGGCACCGACGGGCCGCTGACCTATCCCGACGGCCAGTGCGGCGCCCTCTACAAGCAGCAGCCGCCGGCGGTGAACGCCTGCCGGGCCCCCGGCGAGTGGCAGTCCTACGACATCTTCTTCACCCGTCCCCGCTTCGCGGCCGACGGCTCGCTCGAGGC
>CAWUOA010000511.1:0-2570 GCA_963923225.1 uncultured Planctomycetaceae bacterium | reverse complement strand
GCCAGTGGCTGCGCCGCCTCCATGACGAGATCGGGATGACGACGGTGTTCGTCACGCACGACCAGGAGGAGGCGTTCGAGCTGGCCGACGAGGTGGTGGTGATGAACCATGGCCGCATCGAGCAGCGCGGCCGCCCGGACGACGTCTTCGAGCGGCCGGCGACGCCGTTCGTGATGGACTTCCTCGGCAACGTCAACGTCTTCCACGGCCGCGTCGAGGGGGGCCGGGCCTTCTGGCACGGCGTGCCGCTCGCCTACCCCGATTACCCCCACGCGCAGTCGCGGCCCGCGCGCGTCTACCTCCGCCCCCACGAGCTCGACATCGCCCCGGCGACGCCCGGCGCCGCGGCCGCGGAAGGGACGCTCGAGGCGACGGTCGTGCGGCTGGTCCGCAGCGGGCCGATCACCCGCGTCACCTGTCAGGCGCGCGACGGAGGGGGCGAACTGCACGTCGATCTTCCCGCGACGGCGGCGCGCGAACTGGCCATCGCGGCGGGCAGCGCCGTCACCGTCACCCCGAGGAACGTCCGCGTCTTCTTCCCCGATCCGGAATACGTCATCTGAGTTCACCGTGGAAAAACCTTCCCGGGCCTTTTTCCACTCCGTCGTCGGGGGAACGCCGAGAGTTCCCCGCGGCGGACCATGCGTCGAACCGTGACACCCTCCTCCGAGAGAATCGCCCCATGAGCACCCGCCCCACGGACAGATCCGCCGCGCCGGACACGCCTCCCCCGGCCGCGCCCGAAACCCCGGCCCGTCACCCTGCCCTCGACCGCATCGACGACGCCCTCCGCGGACTCCGCTATGGCTCCGTCCTGGCGATCGTCCAGGACGGCGTGGTGGTGCAGATCGAACGGACCGAGAAGACCCGGCTCCCCTTTCCGGAGAAGCGTTGACCGAGCCGTCCCCTGACCCGCCGGCGTTCGCCGCGCGAAGCAGGGCAAATCCGGCGGAGAAAACCGTCGCGGTTTTTTTTACACCGAATCTTGACCAGTTCGATCGATTTTATAGAGTAACGAATGTCACTTTGGTTACCGACCAAGTAATCATCAACTCACGACCGTCAAAGACCGATTAAACGACCGTCCGCGGCACCGACCGGAATGACCGGAGGGAAGCGACGGCTCTCGACAGAGCCAGCTCCACTCTCCGGAGAAACGTTCCGTGTCCTCTCTTTGCCGCCCGAGCCCAGCCGGTCGTCTGCCGGCACCGGCTCCCGCTCCGATCGCTCATGGCCCCGTTTTCACGTCCCGTTCCTCCCTCACAGAAGGTGTTTCCATGCCCCACCGTCCGCTCCCGTCGCGACGCGCCTTCACGCTCGTCGAACTCCTCGTGGTGATCGCCATCATCGGGACCCTCGTCGGTCTCCTCCTCCCGGCCGTGCAGGCGGCCCGCGAGGCGGCCAACCGCTCGAAGTGCTCGAACAACCTCAAGCAGATCGGCCTGGCGATCCTCAACTACGAGAACTCCTACAAGTCGCTCCCCAACAGCCACCGCCCCAACAACGGCACGGCGCGGATCTCGTGGGTGACGCGGCTGCTCCCCTACTTCGAGGAGGGCAACCTGCGGAACCGGTGGGACATGTCGCAGAACTGGAGCAGCCTGACGCCGAACACCGCCGCCGGGTTCACGGTGCCCAACGCCGTCCTGGCGATGACGCGTCTGCCGATGCTCGAGTGCCCCTCGGCCCCGTCGAACAACAACTTCGACGGCGACCCCGACACCGGCTCGACCGCCAGCGGCTATCCCGTCTCCGACGTGAAGGCCGCGCTCAATCCCGCCGGCAACGGATTCGCCACCGTGGGCCTGTTCTGCGCCACGACCGACTACTCGGCGACGACGTTCGTCGACGCGCGACTGGCCAATGGCGGCACGATCTCCGACAACCTCGCCGACGTGGCCCAGGCATCGGTGCAGGGGGCGCAGCGTTCCGGCGCCGGCGACGGCTTCATGCCCAAGGATTACAACGGCACGGTCAAGCCTCGCCTGGCCGACGTCCGTGACGGCACCTCGAAGACGATCGCCATCGCCGAGTCGGCCGGCCGGCCCTACAAGTACACGCGCGGCAAGCGGGCCGACGGCGGCGGCGTCGTCTTCCCGGCGCGGCGCGTCAACGGCGGCGGCTGGTGCCGTCCGGCGAGCGACTTCGCCTTCGACGGGTCCTCGGCCGACGGCGCGCTTTTCGGCGGCCCGAGTGCCACCGGCGCCATCAACGTCACCAACGGCGAGAGCGTCGAGACCGCGCCCTACCAGGGGGCGATCTACGGCACGGAGGGGACGGCCGAGCCCTACGCCTTCCACGCCGCCGGTGCCAACCACGTCTTCGGCGACGGCTCGGTCCGCCTTCTGGCCAGCGACGTCACGATCCGCATCTACGCGGCCCTCGTGACCCGGGCCGGCGGCGAGTCGGCGAGCGTCGACTGATCGTCCGGAGAGTCACCGCCCGCCACCGGCGGGGTCGAACCGGCTTCGGGGCCGGGGCGGGGTCAGGCCCGCTCCGGCCCCTGTTTTTCTCGCTCGGCCCACCCGGCGGGCCTCCGAACCTCCCCCGCCGGCGGGCTCCCCCGGCGC
>CAWUOA010000510.1:0-2575 GCA_963923225.1 uncultured Planctomycetaceae bacterium | reverse complement strand
CCGACGTCACTCGTCGTAGGGCGAGCTGCCGAGGAAGGTCGATGGCACCTCGTCGAGCGCCGTGGCGTAGGCCGTGGCGTGCGAGCGGCAGTGGGAGATGCTCACCAGCACGCAGGCCACGCCGAGCCGCTCGGCGACGTCGGCCGCGCCGCCGGAGAGGGCGACCCGGGGCCTGCCGCCGGGGGCGTTGGTGATCTCCACGTCGCGCCAGGCGATGCCGCGACGCCAGCCGGTGCCGAGGGCCTTGAGGATCGCCTCCTTGGCGGCCCAGCGGCCGGCGAAGTGCTGCGTGGCCTGCTTGCGGGCCCGGCAGTAGTCGATCTCCGCCGGCGTGTAGACGCGGCCCACGAAGAGCTCGCCGTGGCGGTCGATCATCTTCGCGATCCGCAGGCACTCCGTGATGTCGGTGCCGATCCCGAGGACGTTCATCGCTCCTTCTCCGCGCGCCGGGCCTTCCCGCCCGCGGCCGACGCCGGCTCGCCGCGCGACAGGCCGCACGACCGCTTGGCCCGGGAGAGCACCTCCCCCGCCTTGGCCCGGGCCCGCTCGGCGCCGGAGGCGAGGATCGCGTCGATCGCGCCGGGATCCGCGGCCAGGGCCGCGCGGCGCTGCCGCGCTTCGGCGAAGAAGTCGGCCGCCGCGGTCACCAGCGCCTTCTTCACGTCGCCGTAGCCGAAGCCGCCGCGCCGGTAGAGCGCCGCCATGCTCTCCCGCTCGGCGGGCGGAGCCATCAGCGAGAACAGATCGAAGAGGTGATCCCCCTCCGGTTCCTTGGGCATTTCCATGGGGCGCGAGTCGGTCGTGATCCGCATGATCTTCTTCTTCTGCGCCGCCGGATCCTCGAAGACCTCGATCGTGTTGTCGTAGCTCTTGGACATCTTCTGCCCGTCGGTGCCCGGCACCCGCGCCCCCGCCTCGACGAGGCGCGGCTTGGGAAGCGTGAACACCTCGCCGTAGAGGTGGTTGAAGGTGCCGGCGAGATCGCGGCAGACCTCGATGTGCTGGACCTGGTCCTCCCCGACGGGGACGACCGTGGCGTCGTAGGCGAGGATGTCGGCGCTCATCAGGACCGGGTAGGTGAAGAGCCCGGCGTCCGCCGTGAGACCGCGCGCCTTCTTGTCCTTGTAGGCGTGGCAGCGTTCGAGGAGCCCCATCGGCGTGACCGTCATCAGGAGCCAGGTCAGCTCCGTCACCTCCGGCACGTCCGACTGCACGAACAGCGCCGCCGCGGCCGGATCGAGCCCGAGGGCCACCAGATCCAGGGCCGCGTCGCGGACGAAGCCCCGGAGCGTGGCCGGATCGCGGACCGTCGTCAGCGCGTGGAGGTCGGCGATGAAGTAGTAGGCCTCGCCGGCGGTCTGCAGGTCGATGTACTGGCGGATGGCGCCGAAGTAATTGCCCCAGTGGAAGCGGCCGGTCGGCTGGATGCCGGAGAGGACGCGCGTGGGGGGGACGGACGCGGGGGCGGCGGGGCTGGTCATCGCGGTTCGCTGGTGGAGGAGGGACTCGTGGTGGCGGAAGAGGGGCCGCCCGGCGGACAGGCAGCCGGGGCGCCGGGAAGTCGGATCGTGCCGACGACGTCGGCGACGCACGAAACCCCCGCCTCGGCGAGGGCCCCGGGGAGGAGATCGAGGAGCCTCGGCGCCGTGCCCGGATCGGCGAAGCTCGCCGTTCCCACCTGCACGGCGGAGGCGCCGGTGACGAGGAACTCCATCACGTCGTCGATCGTCATGATCCCGCCGACGCCGATGATCGGCGTGTCGACGGCCCGGCGCACCTGGTGCACGCAGCGCAGCGCGATCGGCTTGATCGCCGGCCCCGAGAGGCCGCCCACGACGTTCCCCAGCAGCGGCTTGCGGCGCCGCCAATCGACCGCCATCCCCTGGCAGGTGTTGATCACGGAGAGCGCGTCGGCGCCGCCGTCGCGGGCGCCCTTGGCCACCTCGGCGATGCTCGTGACGTTCGGGGTCAGCTTGGCGATCACGGGAAACCGCGACACCCCGCGCACGCCGGCGACGACCGAACGGCAGGCCTCCGCGTCGGTGCCGAGATCGACCCCGTGGCTGACGTTGGGACAGGAGATGTTGAGCTCGAGGGCGGCGATCCCCGCCACGCCGTCGAGCCGGTCGGCGAGCTGGACGAACTCCCGCTGGTTGGCCCCCGCGATGCTCACGATCACCGGCGCCCCACACTCGGCGAGGAAGGGGAGCTGGTTGCGGAGGAAGGCCTCCACGCCGTCGTTGTCCAGGCCGATGGCGTTGAGGAGCCCGGCCGACGTCTCGATCGTCCGCCAGGGGGCGTTGCCCGCGCGGGGCAGCGGCGTGATGGTCTTGGGGACGATGCCCCCCAGACGCCCGAGATCGACCAGATCCGCCACCTCCCGGGCGTAACCGAACGTCCCGGAGGCGACGAGGATCGGATTGGGGAGCGCGAGCCGGCCGAGGCGGACGGCGAGATCGACCCGCCCCCCGGAGGCAGCGGTCGGGAGGGAGGGGTTCGACATTGGCGGGGGAAACCGGGCGCCCCGGGGGGCCCGGGGCATCGGGGGCATCGTCTCCCCGGCCGACCGGGGACC
>CAWUOA010000509.1:0-2576 GCA_963923225.1 uncultured Planctomycetaceae bacterium | reverse complement strand
CCAGCTCTTCTTGAAGCTGTATCGCGAGGCGACGTTCGCCTCCTCGATGTAGGGGAGAATGAGGGCCTTGTGGGAGTTGGAAGGCAGCGCGGGGTCGTTGCCGGATTGCGCGGTCTGGTTCTGGTCGTACAGAGCCGCGGGGAAGCCCTTCTTGACGGAGAGATAGTTTTGGAATCCAAGGCCGAGCTGGCGGAGGTTGTTGCCGCACTGCGACCGCCGCGCCGCCTCGCGCGCCGCCTGGACGGCGGGGAGGAGCAGGCCGACGAGCGTGCCGATGATGGCGATGACGACGAGCAATTCCACGAGCGTGAAGGCACGCTGGGCGGAGGGCCGGAAGGAGCGTGTCATGAAATAGATTCCCCGAAGAGGAATGGGATGGCGTGCCGGAAAAGGCGATGCACCCGAGTAGTCATAGAACTCTGAAATGAGGGATCGACGAAGGAATCGTGAGTTCTCGGTTCGCGTTGGAGCCGGCTCCTCATGGAACGCTCGCATGCCGTGCCTAGGCTGTGTGCCGTGATCCAGCCCGGGAGTGGCCCCACCCGTGAACCCGACTCGCTCAGTCACGCTCCTCCACGCCAAGGACCATCCCGTGCTGTCGTCGCCGCTCGAGTGGCGCGTCGCGGAGGTGCGGCTGCAGTGCTCGCGTGACACCGACGACACGATCCGCGTCGAAATCGAGGTCGTCCGTGAGCGCGAGCGGCGGACGTTCCGCTTCGACGGCGTCGTCGATCTGTCGATCGCCCAGGCGGTGAGCGGTTCGTCCGTCCGTATTCTCGACGTCACGCACCTGAAGTGGCGCGGCATCGACGTCCGCGTCGAATCGGTCTGCGGGAGCCTCGGCTTCTGGGCCGAGGCCGTGACGATCGCGGGCGAGGCCTCGCCCGAGCAGCCAAATCGCAGCGACCGCGCGGCGTCCTCGCCCCCGCGGCGCGGCCGACCCACCCGATCGGGGTCGTGAGGCTGGCGCCTGCGATCAACGGCTCCCGTCACCGATCGCCACGACCCACAGGCAGGTGCGGCGGATGGGGGGGGATGCCGGTGCGGCGCCCGCGGCGTCCATGTCGAAGTCGTTGTCGTTGATCAGCGCCACCGTGCCCGTCCCGAGGAGGGCGAGACCTTCGAACTTGAGATCGGAGAGCTTCGCCGGAGCCAGCGAACCGGGCGTGATGTCGGCCGCGAATCGGTCGGCCAGGGGAGCCAGGTCGGCGACGAGCGACTTGGTCACCTCACCGTCGCTCGCGGCGTCGACGTCAATCTCCCACAGCCGGCTCTCGGTCGCCGACTGCTCGAGCACCAGGAGCCGATGATCGTCGATCGCCGCGATCGCCGAGATCTTGCCGTCGGCGGCGAGGATCTCGTCGTGTCCGGTGCCTGGGGTGCCGAGGGGATAGTGAAGCGTCTCGAGCAGCGTGCCATCGGCCGCGTCGAGAACCAATAGCGGCACGCGGATGCGTACCTGGGCCGACGCGTCGGGCCTCGCTTCGGGCGGGCTTTGCAGCATCGCGAAGAAGCGCCTGCCGTCGGGGGAGGCGGCGAGCGCCTCGAAGCCGCGGTTGTCCTGCCGGCGGAGGCAGCACTCGGGCAGCGACGCGACGACGTCGCACCCGGCTCCCCCGAGGGTCACTCCCTCGGGGACCAGGCGGCGCACCGCCCTGCCCGATGCGTCGAGCAAGAGCAGCGAGGGGGCATATTCCTCGGCCAGCCAGAAGCCGCCGCCCGGCGCGGGGGCGAGCCCCTCCGAATCGACGCCGTCGGGATCGACCGGCATGACCCGGGCGGTCGCCGGATCGACCATCGTTTTGCCGCGCGGCGGCGGCACGGCGGGCCGGCCCGACGTCGGCGACCCGCCGGAGGTGACGATAGGGCGGGTCTCGACGATCCGCAGCGTCCCTTCGGCCATGTTCACCTCGGACGGAACGATCTCGAGGCGCACAAGCAGCGGCACGAACTCCGGCACGGGGAGCGTGCGGAGCATGTCGGCAGGGCCGCCGTCGCTCCCCGGCTTCGGCACCATTCCGTTGGGCCCGCGGTCGGTCACACCCCACAGTTCGGTGCGATCGCCGCGGCCCGTCAGGGCGACCAAGTCGCTGATGCCCCCCATGCGGAAGCCGAGCGCGTGCGACTCGGGGCGTGCCGAATCGGGCAGCGGCAGCGCCGCGTCCTCGAGGAGGTGCGTGGAGAGGATCGCGGGGGGCGTGATGCTCTCCACCGCGGGCCGCTCCGCCTCGGATGAATCGGTTCCGAGAAGAAGGACCGCTCCGGCGGCGAGAGAAAAGAGACGATCGAACCAGGAATCGCGGCGGTCGTCTCGACGCACGGGGATGCTCCTGTGGAGGTGGGTCAGCGATCCCGGGAATTGTTCCGCGTTGACGTATGGCTCCGATGAGGGTGGTGCGAGTTTCCGATGAGACGTGCGATGACGAATCGAAGCGCATGAAAAAGGCACCCCCGGCCTTGCGACCGGGGGTGCCCTCTGCGGCAGTCAGGATGCCGTCACACGACCAGACGATCAGTTGCCGTAGGGGAGGGGAGCCTCGCCGTCGGCCGGGTCGGAGAGCTGGCGGAGGACCTGG
>CAWUOA010000508.1:0-2581 GCA_963923225.1 uncultured Planctomycetaceae bacterium | reverse complement strand
GTTGAGGATGGCGAAGACGCGGTAGAAGTCCTCCTGCGAGATCGGGTCGTACTTGTGGCTGTGGCACTGGCAGCAGGCGATCGTCGTGCCCATCCAGGTGCCGAAGGTGGTGTTCACCCGGTCGACCACGGCGACGTTGCGGAACTCCTCGTCGATCGTCCCCCCCTCGGTGTTGGTCATCGTGTTGCGGTGGAACGCGGTCGCCATCCGGTCCTCGCGCGTGGCGCCGGGGAGGAGATCGCCGGCGAGTTGGGCGAGCGTGAAGCGGTCGAAGGGCATGTTCGCGTCGTGGGCGGCGATCACCCAGTCGCGGAAGCCCCAGATCGACCGCGGCGGGTCGTCGGCGTAGCCGGCGCTGTCGGCGTAACGCGCCAGATCGAGCCACTGGCGGGCCATGTGCTCGCCGTAGCCGTCGTGCGCGAGGAGCCGCTCCACGAGGCGCGCCCAGGCGTCGGGGGCGGGGTCGGCCACGAAGGCGTCGATCTCCTCCGGAGGCAGCGGCAGGCCGGTGAGGTCGAGGGCCAGGCGGCGCGCGAGCGTGGCACGGTCGGCCTCGGGCTGCGGCTCGATCCCCTCGGCTTCGAGGCGCTCGAGGACGAAGGCGTCGATCGGCGAACGGACCTGGTCGCGGTGGCGGACGACGGGCACCTCGGGGCGGCGCGGCGCGGCGTACGACCAGTGCTTCTCGTACGACGCCCCGGCGGCGATCCAGCGGCGGAGCCGGTCGACCTCGGCGGGGGTGAGCGGATCGCCCGCCTCCGGCGGCGGCATGACGAGCCCCGGGTCGGTCGTCGTCACGCGCTCCAGAACCGCGCTGTTGCCCGGATCGCCCGGCACGATCGCCGCGTGGCCGCCGAGATCGGCCCGGGCCCCCTCCGGCGTGTCGAGACGCAGGCCCCCCTCGCCTCCCCCCTGGCGCGTGTCGGCGTCGGGGCCGTGGCAGCGCAGGCAGCGGTTGGAGAGGAGCGGCTTGATGTCGGCGGCGAACGAGGGGACGGCGTCGGCGGCCCGTGCGGCGCCGGCCCGGCCCACGAGCGCCGCCACGAAGACGATCGCCACCCGCGCCGCGCGGCACGCCCACACGGCGATCCCCTCGGCGGTCCACCCTGTCGCACGTACCATGGGCTCGGTTCCCCTCCTGACGCGTTTCCCCGATTCTACGCTCGCCCCGGAAGGGGCGTCATGGCGATCGCAGGCCCCGTTTTCCACATTTCCAGGCCGATTTCCCGCCGGGAGACCTTTCCCTGACCAGCCCCGAATCTTCTTCCGTGCCGCCCGGCGGCGATCCGGTGTGGGTGGTCTCCGCCTTGGTCGCCGACGTCGTCCGGCTCCCTGCGGGGGGCTCGCTTCCGCGCGAGGCGTTCTTCGAGGCCGCCTGGGAGCTCCTCGACGACACGGGCCTCTCGGGCATCCACGAAGGCTCGATCGGGGTCGACGAAGCCTTCGCCGCCGGACTCGCCGAGTCGAGCCTCGTCCTCGACACGGCCGCCGCGCCGACGCGCGACTGGGTGGCGGGCCGGGAGCTGGCCGAGGCGGAGCTGTGGTTCGCCTCGGAGGAGGGCGCCCGCGCGGCGGCCGCGCGGCTCGCCGCCTGCCCCGGCTGCACCGTCGCCGGGATCCGCCGCGAGGAGCCGCGCGACTGGATCGCCGACGCGCAGGCCGCCCAGCCGCCGCTCGCCATCCCCGGCTTCGGCACGGTGGTGGCTCCCTGGCACGAGGCGCACACACCGGACCGCGGGCGCGAGCGGGACGGGGGCACGACGCTCGTCATCGACCCCGGCACGGGCTTCGGCACCGGCAGCCACCCGACGACCCGGCTGTGCCTGGCGGCGATCGCCACGCTTGTGCCCGCGACTCCCGCGGCCGGCCCGGGCCCCCGCGTCCTCGACTTCGGCTCCGGCTCCGGCATCCTCGCCATCGCCGCGGCCCTCCGCGGCGCCGCCGAGGTGACGGCGGTGGAGATCGACGAGCACGTGCACGACGCCATCCGTGGCAACGCCCTGTTGAACGGCGTCGCCGACAGGGTCGCGCTCGCCGCGTCGCTCGACGGCGTCACGGGCTCCTTCGACGTCGTCGTCGCCAACATCGTGGCGCCGGTGCTCGTCGCCGCCGCGGCTGACCTCGTCGGTCGGCTGCGGCCCGGGGGCGCGGTGGTCCTCTCGGGCCTGCGGGAGGGCGATCTGCCCGCCATCCGCTCGGCCTACGGCGCCTCGGGGCTCGTCGAGGCTTCGGCCGGCGAGGAGGAGGGCTGGAGCTGCCTGACACTGCTGCTGCCGGGCCCCGACTGACGCGCGGACATGCCGCTGAGCAGCCGGTCGCCGTCGGCCTTCGCCGCGGCCATCACCGCCACCAGCGGCACGAGCGCCAGCGCCCAGCGGTAGCGCGCCGAGGCGAGCAGGCGCTGCGTTCCGGACTCCGGCAGGAACCAGGCGATTCCCGCGGGGATGCTCGCGGCCAGAGGCGCGAGGAGGAGGAAGACCGCCGAGAGGAGCGGGAGGCGCCCGAAGCAGCACCCGGCCACGGCCGCGCCGAAGAGCGCGACGAGCCCCGCGCCGGCCAGCGCCGCGGTCCCACCCGCGGC
>CAWUOA010000507.1:0-2590 GCA_963923225.1 uncultured Planctomycetaceae bacterium | reverse complement strand
AGGGCCTTCCGGCAGTTCGTCGGACTCGATCTGGAGTTGCTCGGCGGCTGATCGGGTTCGGAACGGCCGACTCTCTTCAGCGGCCCCTCCGCACCGACGGCCCGCCGCGGGCCCAGGCCCGCAGCGTGAAGACGTCGGCGGCGGTGCCGGCGGGGGCTCGGCAGAACTGCGCCACCGTGTATTCGTCGGCGGAAGAGGCTTTCATCCCCTCGGCCAAGAGGGTGACGCGCAGCCAGAGCTCGCGCGACCCCGTCGCCTCCGCGGGCAGATCCCCTTCGATCGTCCAGCTCTCGCCCCACCTGCCCGCGGCGATCGAGTCGTGGAGCGCGATCCAGTCCGCGCCGTCGCGCGACACCGCGACCGACGCCGCCCCCCGGCCGGCGCCCTGTTCGGGAATCGGAGCGAAGTCCCAGCAGTGCGTCATGGCGTGGAGTTCGATCCGCTCGGCGGCCACCGGAAACTCGAATCGCCACACGAGGGACCCTGGCACGCCGTTCTCCGCCGGCCCCCAGTAGAGGACGCGCGGATCGGACTCCTCCCACTTCCGCATCCCTTCGTTCGTTTCGAGGTAGCGTTCCGCGTCGAACTGCTCGACGGTGCGGAAGCCATGCTCGAAGACGAGCGACTCCCCGCCCCGGAAGCGACCCACGAGCCCCAGCATCCCCGCCCGGGCATCCGCCTGGAACCGATCGAACGACCTCCAGCCGCGCAGCGACTCCACGGCGGCGAGGAGCATCAGGCCGATGGCCAGCCCGGCGATCGCCCCACGCGCGATCTCCAAGGCACTCCCCGCCGCAGCCGATCGCGGCTGAGGAGCGACCACCGCGGACGCATCCGACCCGGCCTTGCGTGGCCCCCCACCGGCCAGGGTCGCAGGCCCCGCGGGAGTCGTCCACCCTTCGTGCGGCGACGTGTCGCCAAGCGCCGCGGCAAGCGCGCTCGCGTCGGCGTACCGCTTCGCGGGATCCTTCTCCAGCGCCCGCTCGACGATGTCGGCGAGCCGCGACGGGATGCGCTCGAGCCGCGGCGCACGGGTCTCCCGGATCACGCGGGCCGCCTCCACGACCGGCAGGCCGGCCACGTCGTACGGCGGCGAGCCGGCGAGGAGCTCGTGGAGGATCGCCCCCAGGGCATGGACGTCGCTGCGCGCATCGGCCACGGCGCCGCCGCTGTCCACCTGCTCGGGGCTCATGTACTGGAGCGTCCCGACCAGGCCGCCCGGCGCCGTGAGCGTCGAATCGGGCGCGGCGGCCGACCGGCCCCGGGCCACGCCGAAGTCGATCACTTTCGGCTCGCCCGTCTCGCTGACCAGAACGTTCCCCGGCTTGAGATCGCGGTGGACGATTCGCTGATCGTGGCCGTGCGCCACCGCGTCGCACACTTTCGCCATCAGCGCCGAGATCCGCTCGGGCCCGAGCCCCTCCTCGCGGACGAATGTGGTGATCGGCCTGGCCCCCGGCACGTACTCCATGACGATCGCCGGCACCGGCGTGCCGAGGATGTCGCACGCGACGACCGAATCGATCCGCGAGATGCCCGGATGGTCGAGGCGGCGGAGGATCTCCGACTCCTTGGCAAAGCGGCGCACGAGATCCCGCGACCAGAGGCCCGGCCGGAGCACCTTCACCGCCACCTTCCCGCCGTCCCCCTCGCGACGGCCCTCGTAGACGCGTCCCATGCCCCCCTCGCCCAGGACGCGCTCGAGGCGCACGCCGCCGAAGGTGCGGCCGAGAAGCGGGTCTGGCGGATGCTCGCCAGGAGCGGGCTCGCAGAGACGCCAGATCGCTTCCAAATCGAGGCCTCCGGTGTCGGCCGGATCGCGGCCGATCCCCGGGTCGGAGAGGGGCGTTTCGGAAGGGGGATCGTGGGCCATGCGCGAGTCGCCTCGTCAGCCGGGCAGGTCGCCGCGGAAGTGCATCTGGAAGAACTCCCGCGCCGCCTCCCAGCGACGTCGGACGGTGCGCTCGGAGATGCCGAGCACTTCGGCGATCTCGGCCTGGGTCGCGCCGAGGTACCAGGCCATCTCGAACACGGCCCGTTGCTCCTCGGGGAGGGCGGCGGCCATGTCGTGAAAACGCACCCAGCGCGCGAGCGAGTGCTCCTCGCGGGCTGCCGTGTCGTCGGCGGCCTGCTCGGTGCGGTGGACCGGCTCGCCGCCGACCTGGACGACGTCGGTCTCGAGGTGTGGGGCCATCGACTCCGGGCCGGCGTGCTTGCGGGCCAGGTCGAGCAATTCCCTCCGCACCTGCAGCGCCACGAGCCCCAGGAACTCCCGCGGATCGGCGGGGGTGAGCGTGCCGAGGGCCCGGTAGAGCCGCATCGCCGCCCCCTGGGCGACGTCGTCGGTCTCGTTCAGCCGGCGCACGACGGGAAAGCCGCGGAGCATCCGCCTGGCCATGTACCGCAGCCGTTCGGCGACGACGCCCACGAGCGCGTCGGCCCCGGCCCGCCTGTCGGCGGGATCGGCGGCCCGCAGCCGGTCGAGGACCGCGCCGTACCTGGCGAGAGAGGCGGAGGCATCCATGGGGGGATTATCGGGCCCCTTGCGCAGGTTCCAAGCAGGAATCGGCCGGTTCGCGGGCCGGCCGGG
>CAWUOA010000506.1:0-2593 GCA_963923225.1 uncultured Planctomycetaceae bacterium | reverse complement strand
CATTCGGTCGAGGAGGCGGTCTACCTCGGCGACCGGGTGTTCGTGATGGCGACGACTCCGGGTAGGATCGCGGCCGACCTGCGGATGCCCGCGGCGGACCGGCCCGCCCGGGAGACGCAGGGCCAGCCCTGGTTCCACGACGAGGTGGGCAAGCTCCAGGCGGAGCTCGAACGGATCGAGGCCGCGGCGGCGCGGCCGAACGGCAGGCAGGGCTGACGCCCCCCGGGGGCAGGGAACGGCGTGGAGAACCAGGATTGAAGCGATTCGGGGCCTACTTCCGCACCGCCTTCGGCAACCGTTGGAACCTCCTCTTCGCCGGGGCGGGGGTGGCGGCCGCCGTGATCAGCGGCTTCCCCACCGTCGTCCTGCCGCTGGTGGCCGCCGGTGAGCTCTTCTACCTGGCGAGCATGCTCTCGAACGAGCGCTTCCGCGACTCGGTCGACGCGCAGGAGGCGAAGGCCCGCCGCGCCGAGGAGGCGATCGGCACGCGCGAGGCCTACGAGAAGCTCCTCCGCTCGCTCTCGCCGCAGCTGAGGCAGCGGTTCGAACGCCTCCGCGAGCGTTGCCTGAGCCTCGTCGACCTGGCCGACCGCCACCGCGGCGCCGACCCGGGGTCGCTCGAATCGCTCGAGCGCCTCCTGTGGGGCTACCTGCGGATGCTCCATGGCGCCCAGTCGCTCTCGGAGTTCGTCGAGCACACCGACGGGGCCGCCATCCGCCGCCGGATCGCCGAACTCGACCGGAGGCTCGCGGCGCTTCCGAAGAAGGACGACCCGGAGACGGTGCGGCTGCGGGCGGTGCTCGAGGACGACCTGCGCACCACCCGCGAGCGGGCGGCGAACATCGAGGACGCCGAGAAGAAGCTCGGTGTGATCATCGCCGAGGTGGAGCGGCTCGAGTCGAAGATCGAGGCCATGGCCGAGGGCTCCGTCGCCAAACGCGACGTGAGCGACATCGCCAAGCGCGTCGACGAGGTCGCGGAAGGGATGAAGCGCACCGACGAGACGATGCGCCAGCTCCGCATCCCCGCCGAGCTCGACGATCTCGAACAGCCTCCCCCGATGCTCCGCGAGGAGGCGTGAGCGCGGGGGCGGCGGTTCGCGCATGGGGTGGCCGTCAATCCCCGCACGCTCTATCCCTACGTGCTCGCCACCGGGCCGGAGCGGCCGGGGTCGGCGAACGCTCGAGTCGCCCCGATCGCGCCTACCGCATCGAAGAGGCCAATCGAGTGGTCTAAAGCGATGCGGGGCGACGAGACTTTTGCCGCCCCGGCCGCGGCGCACACCAGTTCGCGCGGGATTCATGATGGCGTTCATGACCGGCAGCCGACAGTCCACCGGCCTCCATGCCGGCGGGGGCGACACGCCCAGGACGAAAACGGACGCGATGCCCCTGTTTCACCCGAAGGCAATCCCCCCGAAAGAAGTCAGTCGAGCCACTCGGCCTCTTCGATGCGTTCCGGCGTGTAGGTCTCGGTGACGTAGCTGATGTCCTTCGAGATCAGCGACTCGACCTCGAGCTTGAAGCCGTTGGCGAGCATGTCGGCGATCTCGCGCTGCCAGGCCTTCTTGTCGGCGAACCAGGGGTAGGCGGCGATCTGCTTGGCCCGCTTGATGTCGGTGTCGTTGAGGGCGATCTGCACGCTCTGGTTCAGCTTGCAGCGGGCGTAGTCGCGCGACCGCAGTCCGAGGAACTTCGCCTCGGGGATCGCCATCCGCTTCGATTCGTAGGCGAGGTTGATCGAGCCCTGCTTGAGCACCGAGTAGATGTAATACCCCCAGGGGTCGTTGTCGAGGAGGCAGTAGATGGGGAGCTCGAGCTCGTTGTGGAGCCGGTGGAGCATGCGGCGGACGCCGCGCGGGGGCTGTCCGCCGCCGTGGGTGAGGAGGCAGTTGTGCTTCCGCCAGAACTTGTCCTCGTTGAAGCGGCGCCAGACGGTGTCCTTCTCGACGTGGAGGATGAACTTGGCGTCGCACGACTTGAACTTGATGACGTTGGCCTCGACGATCGAGGGGATGCTGTAGCCCCCCGACCCCATCCGCGAGCAGTCGATCTCGTCGCCGTCGTCGATGAGCGTGATCGGGCCCACCATGCCGCCGCGGTTGCTGGCGTAGACGTGGAGCTCCTCGCGGAGGCTCTGGAGCGTCACCTCCAGGTCCTCGATGATCGGGTCGCACTCCTCCTGGGTGGCGAACGTCTCCTCGCGGGTACCCTCGATGGTGTGCTTGAGGAGGTAGTAGAGACCTCGGATGCTCGTCGACTTCTGCTGGTCGATGAGCGACTTGCAGCCGGTGGCCACCAGCAGCGTCTGCATGTAGCTCTTGGCCTGGGAGAGGTTGAAGAGCTGGCGGCAGTTCGTCTGCCCCCCCATCTCGATGATCTTCCGCGACTTGTTGAAGCGGACGTTGGAGAGGCTGCGGGCAGGGATGTCGAGGTGCGGGTCGCGCCGCTTCACCGCCGCGTCGGCGACCTTGTCGGCCAGGTCGACGATCAGGCCGAGGGTCTTCGCGTCGACCGGGGGGAGCTTCGCCGCGGGCTTGCGCGGGGAGGCGGTGGCCGAGGCGGCGGACGGGACGGGGGAGGACTTGCGGGA
>CAWUOA010000505.1:0-2602 GCA_963923225.1 uncultured Planctomycetaceae bacterium | reverse complement strand
CGTCGTGCTCGGAGATCGCCGCGGTGTTGCTCGTGCCGTCGAGGATGTCCTTCATCCGCACCTTGCTGTTGAGGAAGAAGGGCCCGTTCGGCGCCGGCATGCCGAAGTTTCCGTCGGAGCTCGCCGTGGGAGGATTGCCCCACAGGATTCCGGAGCCTTGGTTCAGGCGGTAGTTGTTCTGGGCGTACATCCCCTGCGGGAAGTAGGTCGCCGGATCGGTCGGGCAGACGAAGGTCGGCACGCGGATCGCGGCGACGGCCGCCTGGGAGGGATCGTTCCAGGTCTTCTTGAGGTCGACGCGCTGGTAGGTGTTCGACTCCTCGATGTAGGGGAGGAGGTAGGTCTGGCCGGAGATGCTCAGGTCGTCACGGCCGAAGGGGAAGTAGCCCTTGGCGGAGTGATGGTTCTGCAGCGCCAGCGAGATCTGCCGGACGTGGTTGCCGCACTGGGATCGCCGCGCCGCCTCCCGCGCCGACTGCACGGCGGGGAGGAGGAGGCCGACGAGGGTGCCGATGATGGCGATCACGACCAGCAGCTCGACGAGCGTGAAGCCGCGCGTCGAACGAGCGGCGGAGCGGATGGAGACGGACATGGGAGAGCCTCGATTGGAAACGGGTATGAAGCGATGGATGAACGAATGAACGAATCGAACCGGAGCGATCGGGCGTGACCCGCCGGGGCCTGGCGTGGCGCGGGGCCACGGCGGGGCCGCGGAGCGGATCGGCTCGTGTCGGACGGCGTCCACGCGGGCGATCGGCCGCACGGGAAACCGGCCCGGCTCGGGCCGGGGCACGGGGGCATGGGAATCGCCGCACGCGTGGTGCACGCGCGTTCCGGTGAGGGAGCGCGCGGGGTACCGGGCGGCGACGGCTCACCCGTGGCGCGGAGGGCGCTCGAGACGGCCGGGGAGGGCCGAGGAGCGATGCGGATCGTCGACGGGGTGGTGCGGAGAGGAATCCGCATCGTCGTCGTCGTCGTCGTCCGCGAAGAGCGGCAGGGCCCGCTCGAGATCGGGAAGCGGATCGGCGGCGTCGACCGGCGCCGACGGGAGGATCGGTGCCCGTCGGCAGGCGGGGCCGTCGCAGGGACGATCCAGCGGCACCCTGGCCGTGGGCGACGCGGACGAGAGCCGGTCAGCCGGATCGCCGAAAAGCGACGCGGTGCGGGCCGCCGTCGTGGACATCCCGCCATGCGCCGCGGCGTGCCCTTCGAGCCAGTCGCCGCAGGAGGCGATCGCCGAGCGGCTTCCCCCCACGAGCGCCGCCGCGCAGGCCGTCACCAGCACGAGCAGGAGGCTCGGGCGGCGACGGGCACGGCGGTGGAGCAAGGCCGTCATGGTCGGGAGCGTCGGACGAAGGGGAACACGGTGGACGGGAAGGGGATCCTGTGGTCGATGCGGAGTCGCTCGCGGGTCAGGGCAGCTGGGCGCTCTCGCCGCCGGCGCGGGTGCCGAGGGCCCGCCACACGGCGAGGTCGACGTCGGAGGCCACGTTCTGCACGCTGCCGTCCATCATCGTCACGCCGACGCCGGCGGGGTGGTAGGAGCGGGAGGTGAAGACCGTATAGGTGGGCGAGGTGAGGGTGACGCCGAGCCGGGAGCTCGTGAAGTCGCAGTCGTACACCTTGCCGTTGATCGTCATGGGGATCGCGGTGTTCGGGGCGAAGGTGTGCGAGATGCCGGAGTGGAGAATGATCCCGTTGACCCACTGGGTGTGGCCGAGGTCGGGCGTCGCGGTGCCCCCCAGGGCGATGACGTCGGCGGGGGTGTTCGGGAGGGGGGCGTTGAGACCGGACGGGTTGAGGCCGTCACGAATCGCGGCCTGGTAGGCCTTCACCTCGCCGAAAGCCACCGACTTGCTCGTGCCGTCGAGGAAGTCCTGCTGCCGCATCTGCATGTTGACGGCGAACGAGCCGTTGCCCGTCTGCTTCGAGACGGGGTCGAACTGGAACCAGGTGCCGCAGCTGGCGCCGTAGTTGATCGGCTGGTGGGTGATGCCGGCGATGGAGTTGTTCGGCTGGTCCTTCGTCTCGCTGGGGCAGATGAAGGTGGGGATCCGCACCCCCGCCACCTGCTGCTGCATGGTGAAGCTCTTGGTGAAGTCGATGAGGTTGGCGACGTTGCCCTGTTCGATGAACGGGAGCAGATAGGCCTGGGCCGAGAAGCTGTCCGAGAGCTGCGTGGTGCTGATCTGACACACCGGCGGGTACTTCTTCTTGGCGCTCTCGTAGTTCAGCAGCGCCAGCCCCATCTGCTTCATGTTGTTCTGGCAGCTCGAGCGGCGGGCCGCCTCGCGCGCCGCCTGGACGGCCGGCAGGAGGAGCCCGACGAGCGTGCCGATGATGGCGATGACGACGAGAAGCTCGACGAGCGTGAAGGCCCGGCGGCCAGCGGCGGCGGAGATGCGGAGCATGGCGGAATCCTCTGAATCGATTGGGATGGATGCGGCAGAGCAGCGGGGGCAGTGGACTCGCTCGATCTCTGACGGACGTTGTACGTCTCGACGGGGCCGGGGGGTCGGAGGAGTCGGCTGGGGCGGGGTACCGCCAAGGCCCCACCCCATCGAATCGCTCCATCAAACCGCGGGGCACGGGCCCCGAGCGA
>CAWUOA010000504.1:0-2605 GCA_963923225.1 uncultured Planctomycetaceae bacterium | reverse complement strand
GGCCAGTCCCGCCGCGAGGAGGGCGATCGACGCCGGCAGGAGCAGCTTCCAATGGCGGCCGAGGCGCGTGTCGAGTCCGTCGGCCGCGTACGTGGCGACGCCGAAGAAGAAGAAGCAGCCGTAGAAGGCGAGCACGTGGGGCCGCGGCAGGATCCCCAGCGACGTGTCGGGGCCCCAGCCCCCGGCGAGCGACACCCCCATCACCGCCTGCGGCAGGCACGATGCCGCCACGAGCCACCCGCGCGACTTCCCCGTCGGCAGGAGCCCGGCCGCGGCGAGGATCGCGAAGCCCCCGACGAGCCAGAGGAGCGACCAGAGGAACCACAGGTGCTGGAAGACGTCGGTCTGCACCAGGTGGAGCGACCACGGCCCGGCCCGCAGCCGCAGCCTCTCGCTCGACAGGGCCTTCGACCAGGCCAGCGCCGCCCGGTCGAGCGGGCCGCCGCGCGTGCCCTCGGCGTTCGGCCCCGTGGGGAGCAGGCTGCCCAGCCGCCGCCGGCCCTCGAGGATCGCCTCCACGCCGACCGGCTCGAGGCCGACCTGCGTCGCCAACTCGCTGGCCAGATCGGCAGGCAAAGCCAGCATCGCCGCCGGGAGTCGTCCGGCCGCGTTGGCCGCCAGCGGATCGGCGCCGCGATCGAGGAGCACCCGCGCCGCCGCGTCGCGGCCGAAATAAGCGGCCGCGTGGAGCGCCGTGTTGCCGCTGGCGTCGGTCTCCCGCGCGTCGGCGCCGGCGTCGAGCACCGCGGCGACCGCCTCCGGGGCGCCCTGCATCGTGGCCCAGGCGAGCGGCTTGCGGTCCCAGAAGGGATCGCGGGCGTCGACCGCCCCCGGCGCCGCGAGCCGGCGCCGGAGGGGGGCGACGTCGCCGGAACGCATGTCGGCGAGCGCCGGCTCGGGGCCGACGGCGCGACGGGCGTACGCCTCGATCGCCCGGTCGAGCGGCACGATGGTCACCGTCGCGATCAGCAGCGGCAGGAGGATCCGTGTCAGCCGCTGCCGCAGCAGGCCCGGCAGCCCGCGGCGGTGGTGGACGAGCATCGTGAAGTAGCCGCTGAGCAGGAAGAACAGCGGCATCCGGAAGCCGTGGACCGTGACCAGCAGCAGAGCCAGCGTGGGGCTCCGCACGGTGTCGTGCACCGGCCACGGAAAGGCGATGAAGCTCAGCGTCGCATGGAGGGCGACCCCCAGCAGCATGGCGAAGCTGCGGAGGGCGTCGAGATCGGTGCGTCGCGTCATCAGACTCCGTCCCCGGCGGATGGTCGCCTTCCGGCAGGGAGGGTATCACGCGGCGTTCCGGGCCGCCCATCGACCGTCGACGCCGCCGGCGGGCACGGCCGCGCCTGCCTCCGGGGAATGTCGGCCGGGCGCCTCTTCCCGTCCGGCGCCGATCGCGGCACCATTGGAAGACTCGGTCGACGACTCGGGCTTCCGGCAGGGGTGCGGTGCATGGCGAAGATCGCGATCGGCGTGTGCGGCGAGGGACGCGGGCACGCCATCCGGACGCTGACCCTCCTCGAGCGCATGCCCCCCGGTCACGAGATTCGCATCTTCACCTCGGCCGACGCCTTCGAGCTGCTCTCGCGGCTCCTTCCCGCCGGCGGTCCGGTGCGGGTGACGGAGATCCCCGGGATTCAATTCCAGTACACCGCCGGCCGGCTCGACGTGCCGTGGACGATCATCAAGGGATTCGAGTTCCAGATCCGTCGGCTCGGTCCCCTCGTCAACCGTCTCGAGGCGGAGCTCCGGTCGTTCGGCGCGGATCTCGTCGTCACCGACTTCGAGCCCGCCGTGGCCCGTGCCGCCGCGCGGCTGGCGATCCCGGTGGCGAGCGTCGATCACCAGCACTTCCTCGTGGCCTACGACCTGGGCTCGCTGCCGCGCCGTCTCCAGTGGCGGGCGGCGTTCATCGGCCTCGCCGTCCGGCTCTACCGGATCCGCGCCCGCGCCACGCTGATCTCGGCGTTCTTCCGCCCGCCGCTGCGGGCGGGGTGGCGGCACGCGATCCAGGTCGGGCCGTTGTTGCGCCGCGCGATCGTCGACGCGATCCCGACCGAAGGGGACTACCTCGTCAGCTATCTGCGCCGCCACACGCCGCCGGCGGCGCTCGACGCCCTCGCCGCGTCCGGTCTTCCGGTGCGCGTCTACGGTCTCGGAGCCCGCGAGCCCTCGCGCGGGCTCTCCTTCCACGCCATCGACGAGCGCCGGTTCGTGGAGGATCTCGCCGGCTGCCGGGGGCTCGTCTCCGCCGCGGGCAACCAGCTCATCGGCGAGGCGCTCCACCTCGGCAAGCCGATGCTCGTGCTGCCGGAGAGGGCCCACGTCGAGCAGCTGATCAACAGCCGCTTCCTCGCGCGGATGGGGGGCGGCGAGTTCTGTCCCCTGGAGGAGCTGTCGGGGGAGGGTGTCCGAGCGTTCGTCGCCGATCTCGATCGTCACGCCGCCGCGGCCGCGTCCCACCGGGGAACGATGGACGGCACCCCGGCGGTGCTCGAGGCGCTCGAATCGCTGCTCGCCTGAGCGGCGCGGGCGCGGGGCGTGGTCAGCCGCGGTTGCGGCCCAGCGCCGACCGCTCCTGCCAGCGGAGGACGGCGATCGTGACGAG
>CAWUOA010000503.1:0-2621 GCA_963923225.1 uncultured Planctomycetaceae bacterium | reverse complement strand
GGCCGAACGGCGGTCGAGCTGGTCGCCGAGGACGAGGACGAGGTGGCGCATGCGGGCGTCCGATTCGTGGGGCGGGGCGGGGGAAGTGTAGCGGCATCGGCGCGGCCCGCCCGCCGAATCCTCGCGGCTCCCCCCGACGGGCACTAGGCTCGGGGGGGAACGCCGACCCACCGGAGGAGCCCGACGAGTGCCCTTGCCCGCTGCTCTCTCCGCGCCGCTCGAGGTCGTCCCTTCGGTGCGCGAGGTCGTCCCCCTCGATCCGAGCGAGCCCTACCGTGGGCAGGTGTTCCACGCCGGCCACCTCTGGCTCGGCCACAGCACCGGCACCGTGGCCGACTACCGTCTCGACGCCCGCGCGCCGTGCGGCCGACTCGTGGCGAGCGCCGGGGTCCCGCACACGGTCGAGTTCCTCCATCCCTTCGGCCCCGGTGCGGTCCTCGCCGTCGGCAAGCACCACCTGCCCCGCAAGGGCTGGCGCACGTATCACACGATCGCGAGCGTCGCCGGCCGGCGGCTCCGCATCCGCACGCGCGTCATGCCCGCGGCGCTCCAGGTGGAGCAGTTCGGCGGCTCGCCGCGCGCGATGTTCTTCAACGAGACCGGCATGGGGCGCGTGATCCGCTGGAACGGCCTGTGGGGCAGGGCCCTGCCGCCGCGCGTCGGGTTTCCGGGGACGATCCTCCACTGCGGCCGGTGGCTGTTCGTCCTCGAGCGCAACGACTTCCGCCCCGGTCACGAATCGATCGCCCGCATCGACCTGGCCCGCGGCGGCATCGAGCGGACCTTCCCCGGCACGCGACGCCGGCTGACGACGCTCCTCGATCTCGAGGGCCTCCCCTGGATCGCGGCGCCGGAGGCGTGGGCCGACCGCGTGCTCCTCGTCGACCGCGACGGCAACCGCCTCGCCGCGGAGATCCCGATCGAGGGGAGTCCGGTGGAGGTGGCGAGGCTCGGACGCTGCCTGGTGGTGGCGGCCCAGGAGGCCCGCACGCTCTCCTTCGTCGATCTCACCGCGCCCGGCTTCCCCCTGGTGGCGCGGTGGGATCTGGCCGCGGCCGGGGCGGCGCTCGCGCACATCCGGGCCCTGGCCGTCGACCCGGACTCGGGGAACGTGTACCTCCGCTCCCCCTTCCACGCCCGGGTACCCGACGGCGTCGCCGCGGTGACGATGGCGGTCGACCCGCACGGCGACACGTTCCGCGCCTGTACCGGCCGCACGGCTCCTGCCGCGCCGCGCGCGGCGTGAGGGCTCACTCCGCGGCGAGCGAGACGCGCACGAGCTCCTCGTCGTTGCGCACGAATACGCTCTTGTCGGCCCACGCAGGCGCGCTCCACACCACCGGCCGGCCGAAGGCCGACTGCGTCGGCTCGATGAGGTGCGTCCGGTCGAGCTCGCGGTAGCCCTCGGCGGAGAGCTCGGCGATGACCAGGTCGCCGGTCTCGGCGAAGAGGAAGAAGCGCTTGCCGTGCCGGCAGAGGAAGGCGGTGCCGGTGGCCGGGGGGCGGTCGCCGAGCGGGCCCGGCGTCGACCACTTCACCTCCCCCGAGGGGAGCTCGACGGCGCGGAGATCCCCCTTCTCGTGGAAGCCGTAGAGCATGCGGCCGTCGAGGAACGGCTGCACGTTGACCGCCGAGATGCCGTGCTTGGCCTTGTTTCGCCACACCGGCTCCACCCCCGAGCCGTCCGCGGCGAGCTTCACCAGGAGGTTCTTCTCCTGGAAGCCGCCGACGTAGAGCCATTCCCCGGCCTGCACCGGCGCCATGATGATCGAGCCGTTGTCGGCGTTGTAGGGCGTCTCCCAGAGGATCTTGCCGGTCTCCGGATCGACGGCGTACATCCCGTCGGGCTTCATGAGCACCAGCTGCCGCCGGCCGCCGACGGTCACGATCGTCGGCGGCGAATAGCCCTGCTCCGGCGCCGTGCCGGCCCGCCACAGCTCCTTCCCCGTCGCCTTGTCGAGCGCCACGGCGTGGGCCTTCGCCGTCCCGGCCACGACCAGCAGCTTCTCGCCGTCGACGAGCGGATGCCCCGCCCAGCCCCACAGCGCCGCCTTCGTGTCGTAGTCCTTCTTCAGGTCCTTCGCCCACACCACTCCCCCGTCGGCGGTGTCGAGGCAGAGGAGATCCCCCTCGGCACCGAGGACGTAGACGCGGCCGCCGTCGACCGTCGGCGTGCAGCGCGGGCCGGCGGGGTAGCTGATCGTGTAGGTGACGGGCCACGAATGGGTCCACAGCTCCTTGCCCGTCGCCTCGTCGAGGCAGAGGACGCGCTCGGTGCCGCGGGCGGTCTTGCGGTCGAAGTTGTCGCCGGGGAGATCGGCGTCGGGGGCGAAGTCGGTGACGAACACCTTGCCGCCGGCCACCGCCGGGCCGGCGTAGCCCCCCTTCACCGGCGCCCGCCACAGGACCTTCGGGCCCCCGGCGGGGAACGTCTCCAGGATCCCTTGCTCGCGCCACTCGTTGTCGCGCTTCGGCCCCATCCACTGCGGCCAGTCGTCGCCGCGTGCCGCCGGCGGAGCGAGGAGGGCGAGGAGGAGCATCGGGCGGAGGCAGGCGGAGGGGCGCATGGAGGGGCTCACGGTCGGGGGGGAAATCGTCGCGCGGACAGGATACCAGGCTCC
>CAWUOA010000502.1:0-2638 GCA_963923225.1 uncultured Planctomycetaceae bacterium | reverse complement strand
GGTCCATCTCCTTAAGAGCTCGGCGCCGCTGCTCGAGCAGGGGAGCGGTCGTGGCAAGGTGGTGGTGCTCTCGAGCCACGGCACCCACATGGCGCTGCCGATGTACGGACTCATCGGCGGCTCGAAGGCGGCGCTCGTGGCGCTCGCCCGCCATTGGGCCCTGGAGCTCGGTGACCGGGGAGTGAACGTCAACGTCGTGGAGGCCGGGCTCGTCGACACCGACTCCACCCGCCGGCTGCCGGGAGCCGATGTGATGTTCGCCGGCCGGACCAGCAAGACGATGGTCGGCGAGCGCCAGCTCGAGGCCGCCGACGTCGCCGACGCGGTGTTGTTCCTCTCGAGCCCCCTCTCCGACCTCGTGCAGGGCCAGACGCTCGTCGTCGACGGCGGCGCCGCGATCCACGTCTGAGTTCGAGCCGTCCCGGAGCCGACATCATGAGCGACCGTTATCTCCTCGTCACCGGCGCCACCGGACTGCTCGGGCGGTCGCTGGTACGCGACCTGCAGTCCGCCGGGCGTCGCGTCGCGATCCTCGTGCGCGGGTCGAAGACCGCGTCGGCGGAGGCCCGCGCCGACGAGATCCTGGAGGACTGGCGCGACGTGGCGGGGGTGACGGTGCAGGCCCCGGTGGTCCTCGAGGGGGACATCTCCCTGCCCGGTCTCGGCCTCGCGCCGGCGGCGGCGGCGTGGGCCGCGCGGAACGTCGGCGAGGTGGTCCACTCGGCCGCCAGCCTCTCGTTTCAGGCTCGCGACGACGGCGAGCCGTGGCGGAGCAACGTCGGCGGCACGGCCAACGTCCTCGAGTTCTGCCGCGTCGCCGGGATCCGCCGGTACCATCACGTGTCGAGCGCGTACGTCTGCGGCACGCGGCGCGGGAGGATTCTCGAGACCGAGCTCGACGTCGGGCAGACCCCGGGCAACGACTACGAGCGCAGCAAGATCGAGTCGGAGAAGGCCGCGGTCGCCGCGCCGTTCCTGGAGTCGTGCACCGTCCACCGGCCGAGCATCATCGTCGGCGATCTGGTCACCGGCTTCACCAACACCTTCCACGGCTTCTACAAGCCGCTCCGCATCGTCCAGCCGTTCGTCGAGGCCTTCCTGGACGCCTCGCTCGAGCCGGGCTCGCTGCTCGACGTCCTCGGCATGACCGGCGCGGAGGTGAAGAACCTCGTGCCTGTCGACTGGGTCTCCGCGGTGATGACCCGGATCATCGGCGACGAGTCGCTCCACGGACGCACCTACCACGTCACGTCCACCAATCCGACGCCCGTCGGACGGCTGTGTCGGGTGTTCGAGGAACTGGTGGTGGAGATGGCGGAGGAGGCGGCCGCGGAACGCCGCACGTCGGCGTCACGCAGCGCCGCCTTCGATCCCGCCACGCTGGCGCGCCTCTTCGAGGACCAGATGCACGTCTACCGGGCGTATTGGAGCGACGATCCCCGCTTCGACGCCACCTGGTGCACCGCGGCGGTGCCCGACCTTCCCTCGCCCGAACTGGACGAGGCGACGATCCGACGGCTCTGCCGGTTCGCGATCACCAACCGCTTCCGCTGGCCCGCGCCGGGGCGCATGGCCCGGGCGAGCGCCGCCCGCGATCTGCTCGGCACCCGGCTCGGAGCGGCTTGTTGGGAGGCGCCGCGCGGGGGGGCGGCCTGCGGGATCGCCGCGGCGGGCGCCGGCGGCGGCCAGTGGACGGTGGCCGGCGAGGCCGGCCTTCCGCGGGCCCTCCACGTCGGTCTCCCGCCCGCCGGTGCCGCGGCGATCCACTGCGGCGCCACGACGCTCGAGGCGCTGCTCCGCGGGGAGTGCAGCGTCGAGGACGCGGTCGCCTGCGGTGCGGTGTCGATCGAAGGGGACGGCCCCGGCCGTGCGTTCGCGATGGCCACGCTCGCGGCGCTCGCCCGCGGCGGGGAAGCCGTGCCCGCCGCTCCACGAGCCGAGGCGCCCCCGTGGTCCCGGATGCCGGCCAACGCCGCCGTTCGGCGGTGACCGCGAGCCGTCGCCGCCCTTCGGCCTTTTCGCCGATCGGGCCCCGTCGTCAGGCGAGGGCCCGCTTCAGCCAGTCGTGGAAACACCAGATCCGTTCCTCGCGGGTGCCGATGCATCCGCGGAACGGCGTGGCGGCGATGCCACGTTGCTGGGCGCCGAAGACGCTCGCATCCTCCCGCTGGATCGCCGAGTTGGCCCGCACGCCGTGGCGGGCGACGAGACGGGCGATGACGCGGGCGAAGGGATTGCGCCGGGTGCCGTCGAGGCTGAACATCCAAGCCAGCGTCCGCGACGTGGACGGCCCGGTGGGAAGGTAGACCTGGCAGTAGTTGAAGAGGTCGCTCGTGGTGAACACGAGGTTCGGGAAGACATGGTGGTGGACGTACTGACCGCTGTCGGTGCCCCCGCCGAGCCAGCCGCACACCTGTCGCTGTTTCTTCGCCGGCTCGCTCTCGCGGCCGAGGTCGTACGCCAGTGTCGTCGACTTTCCCTCGAGCCAGTGCTTCTGCGCCTCCTCGGGGATGAGGCCGAATCCGCCGAGCGTCTGCGGGTGGACCAATGGGAGGTGGTAGGTCTCGACGGTGTTCTCGACCGGAATCTTCCAGTTGCAGGGGAACTCGGCGGCATAGCGCCAATTGCAGCGGTAGGG
>CAWUOA010000501.1:0-2645 GCA_963923225.1 uncultured Planctomycetaceae bacterium | reverse complement strand
CTCCACGGCCCCTACCTCGGCCGCGACGGACGCATCTACTGGTGCAAGGGGGCCTTCGCCGAGCAGACCTACGATCTCCCCGGCCGCCCCGGCTGGAAGACCCGCGCGAGCCACGTCTTCCGGGCCCGCGACGACGCCTCCGACATCGAGCCGGTGCTCACCGGCGGCATGGACAACCCCGTCGACGTCGTCTTCACGCCGGCGGGCGAACGGATCCTCTCCTGCACCTTCCTCGTCCATCCCGGCGGCGGCGAGCGTGACGGTCTGATCCACGCCCTCTACGGCGGCGTCTACGGCAAGGACCATGGCGTCCTCGACGGCCATGAACGCACCGGCCCCCTCATGCCGCCGCTGGTCCACCTCGGGCCCGCCGCCGCCTGCGGGCTCCATCTCCACTCGGGCCACGGCCTCGGCTCCGACGTGGCCGGCGATCTCTTCACCTGCGCCTTCAATCTCCGCACGCTCTTCCGCCACGAGCTCGTGGCGCACGGCGCCACCTTCGCGGTGGAGACCGCTCCCTTCCTCCAGGCCGACGCCGTCGACTTCCATCCCACCGACGTCGTCGAGGATGCCGACGGCTCGCTCCTCCTGGTCGACACCGGCGGCTGGTACAAGCTCTGCTGTCCGACGTCGCAGCTCGAGAAGCCGGCGGTGCTCGGCGCGATCTGGCGGATCCGCCGCGACGGCGCGAAGCCCGCGGCCGACCCGCGCGGCCTCGCGCTCGACTGGGCGGGGATGGCGCCGGCGACGCTCGCGGCGTCGCTCGCCGATCCGCGGCCGGCGGTGGTGGCGCGGGCCACCGATCTGCTCGCCCGCGCGGGGGAGGGGGCGGTGCCGGCGCTGCGCCGAGTCGCCGCCGATGGCTCCGCCGCCACGCGGACGAACGTCCTTTGGGCGCTTGCCCGCATCGACGGCGAGGCCGCCCGCGCCGCGGTGCGGGCGCTGCTCGCCGATGCCGACGCGACGGTGCGCCAGGCGGCCTGCCACGCGGCCGGGCTGCACCGCGACCGGCTCGCGCTCGAGGCCCTGGGGAAGATCGTCGTCGGCGACGAGCCCCCGGTGGCGCGGGCCGCGGCGGAGGCGCTCGGCCGCCTCGGCGATCCCCGGGCCTGCACGCCCCTCCTGGCCGCAACCGCGCGCGATGCCGACCGGGCCCTCGACCACTCGATCCTCTACGGGCTCATCGAGTCGGCGAGCCCGGCGCCGCTGCGGGACGCGCTCGCCTCGGGGGCGCCTGCCGCGCGCCGCGCGGCGCTTCTGGCCCTCGATCAGATGGCCGATCGGCTCCCACAGCCGGCGCTTGCAAGCGCGGACGTCATCCCCCTCTGCGAGTCCGACGACGCCCGGCTCCGCGACGCCGCCTGGTGGGTCGCGTCGCACCACGCCGACTGGTCGGCGGCGCTCGCCGCCAAGGTGCCCGGGCTCCTCGAGCGGATGCTCGAGGCCGAAGACGCCGACGCGATCCGCGACACCCTCGCGGCGCTCGCCGCCAACGACGCGGTGGCCACGGCGCTCGCCGCCGCCCTCGCGGCCGACGCTCCCCCCTCACGCCGCTCGGCCGCGCTCGACACGCTCCGCGCCGCCCGTCCGAAGGGAGCGCCGCAGGCCTGGGTCGAGGCGCTCTCGAGCCTCGCGGCCCGTCCGTCGGAGCGGGAGAGTGCCGCCGCGGCGGAGTCGGGCGAGGCGATCGCCGTCCTCGCCGGGCTGCCCCTCTCCAAGGAGCAGCGGGCTTCCCTCAAGCCCACGGCACTCGCGCTCGACGAGGCGGGCACGCTCGCGCCGCGGGCGATCCTCCAGTCGCTCGGGCTCCTCGGCGAGTCGACCGGCGTCCTGCCGCTGTCACTCGTCGGCAGGCTCGCGATCATCGCCCGTCTCGGCGAATCACCGGTCGACCGCGCCGCGGCGGCCGCGGTCCTCGCCGCCGCCGATCTCGACGCCGAGCAGGCCGACCGCGTCGCCTCGGCCTTTTCCGAGCTCGGCGCCCAGGAAGCCTCGATCCTCCTCCCGGCGCTGACGAAGGCCGCCGGTCCGCCGCTCGCCAAGGCCGTGGCCGGTTTGGCCGCCAACGAGGCCGGCGCGTCGGTGCGGCGGGAGCTGATCGAGGCGGCGGTGGCCGCGCTCCCCGAGGAAGCACGCGGCCCGGGCCAGACGCTGCTGGCCCGTTCCGAGGCGCTCGCGCGCGGCGAGCGCGAGGCGTTCGAGAAGCTCCTCGCCTCGCTCCCCCCGGGCGATCCGGTGCGCGGTCATGCGGTGTTCGCCGGCAAGACCGGCGCCTGCACCACCTGCCACGCCATGGCCTACGTCGGCGGCCGCGTCGGGCCCGACCTCTCGCACGTCGGCGCCATCCGCACGCCGCGCGATCTGCTGGAGGCGATCGTCCGCCCCAGTGCCGCGTTCGTGCGCAGCTACGAGCCATCGATCGTCGTCACCGTCGACGGCCGGTCGTTCCAGGGGGTGGTGCGCGACGAGCCGGGCGGGGCGCTCGCCGTCCAGACCACCGCCACGCAGATCGACCGCGTGCCGCGCGACGAGGTGGAGTCGATCGAGCCCGGACGCGTGTCGATCATGCCGCAGGGCTACGACAAGCTCCTCTCGCCGCAGGAGCTGGCCGACCTGGTCGCCTTCCTCCACCGGGCGAAGTGACG
>CAWUOA010000500.1:0-2655 GCA_963923225.1 uncultured Planctomycetaceae bacterium | reverse complement strand
CCGTCCGGACCTCGGCGGATCCGGACGGGCAGCCCTGCCGCGCCATGGTGCGCGTCAGGGCCGCCCTCTGGCCGAAGACGTGTGCGACGGGAGTGTGCCGGGCGATGTCTCGTCGTCCGGCCGGGGGTGGGGCGAGGCATGAAGCGAGCGAAGAAAGCCAGTCCGCGCGCGGCTCGCCGCGTCGGCGCGGAATCGAAGGCGGGGGCGAAGCCCCCGGCACGGAAGCGGGGCGGGTCCCCCGACGGCCGCGGCGGTGCCGATCCGATGCCGTCGGCCGAAGGGGCGGAGGTGGATGCCACGGCGCGAGCCGACGGCGTGGCGACGGCAGCCTCCTCGGCCCGGCCGGGCCGAACCGCGCGGCAGCCGGTCGGCCACGTCCCCGCGCCTGGCGGCGAGCCCCCGGTCGATCTCGAGGAGTGCCAGACGCGGATCGGATACCGGTTCGTCGATCCGTCGCTCCTCCTGGCCGCGCTGACCCACGCCTCCGGCGCCCAGCACCGCCTGGCCTCCAACGAGCGGCTCGAGTTCCTCGGCGACGCGATCCTCGGATTCATCGTCTGCGAGCGGCTCTACCGGCTCTTCCCCGAGTCGCTCGAGGGAGACCTGACGCGGATCAAGTCCGTGGTGGTCAGTCGCGACACCTGCGGTCGGATCAGCGGACGGCTGGGCCTCAGCGACTTCCTCATCGTGGGCAAGGGGCTGGCGACCAATCATGCGGTGCCCGTCTCCGTGCTGTCCGACCTCTTCGAGTCGGTCGTGGCCGCGGTGTACCTCGACGGTGGGATCGATCCGGTGCGGACGCTCGTGGGACGCTGGCTCGAGCCCGAGATTCTCGAGGTGTCCTCCGGCGCCCAGGGCGCGAACCACAAGTCGCTCCTCCAGCAACTCGCCCAGCGCGACTTCGGCGTCACGCCGACGTACGAAGTGGTCGAGGAGGCGGGCCCCGACCACTCCAAGAACTTTCACGTCGCCGCGTTCGTCGGGGAACGCCGCTACGCCCCCGCCTGGGGGCGCAACAAGAAGGAGGCGGAGCAGCGTGCCGCGGCCAACGCGCTGGCGGAGATTCGCGGCGGGGAAGCCAGCGCCCTGGGATCGACCTGCCGCTAGCCCGCTCAGTGGTCGTAGGAGGGGGGGATCGAGAACCGCGGTTCGCCCCCCACGGGCACGTATCGACCCGGCGCGATCGCCCAGCGGTCGAGCCCCGGGCCGTGGGTGACCGGGGTGGGCCGCCGGCCGTGCCACTCCCAGCGCTGCCCGGTCTCCATGTCGAAGACGCGCCCCTTGGAGGCGTCGGGCATCAGCGTCCAGCGGCCGTCGGCGCCCAGCCGGAGCGTCGGCTTGGCGCCGCTGATCGCCAGCCGCTTGGCCAGTTCCGGCGCCTGCTTCTCGAGCGCCTTGACGCGTTCGGCGGTCGACTCCGGCATGTCGAACAGCGCCGCGGGCTGGGCCGAACCGGGGCCGAAGGCGTAGCGGAGGACGCCGCCGGCATCGGCCTTGCTCCACACCCACCTGCCGAGTCGTGGGCTGTAGCGGAAGTAGACGCGGTCTTTCTTGATCGACGAGCGGTCGACCACGGAGTATTTCTGCGCGACCGGGTCGTACTTGTAGACGACGCTCGTGTCGGTGCCGGGCGTCCAATCGGCCTTCGGGGCCTGCTTCGGCGCCGTCTTGTCGGCGGCCCCCTCGGCGGGACCCGTCGGCGCGGCCTTCACCGTCTCCGGCTCCGACGGTGCGGGATCGGCGGCTCTCACGGGGAGGGCCATGGCGACGACGACGAGCAGGGCGAGGCGGAGCGGGTGGAACATCGGGGCACCGGAGGGGGCTCGCTGGATGCGGCGCGGGAGCGCCGGCTTCCCGAGACTAATTCGGTTCCGGCGAGACTCAACGCGGCGGCGTCGGGTCTCGGTCCCGCGATGCCATGAAAAAAGCCGGAGGGACCCGCTGGGGAATCCCTCCGGCTCGTGTTCCTGACGCGGATCCCCGTGGGGATCAGGGCCGGAAGCCGCTCTCAGTAACGACGGCCACCGCCGCCGCCACCGTAGCCACCACCGCCGCCGCCGCCGTAGCCGCCACGGCCGCCGCCACCACCACCGCCGCCGTAACCACCACGGCCACCGCCGCCCTCGCGGGGCTTGGCCTCGTTGACCGTCAGACGACGGCCGCCCACTTCCTTGTCGTGGAGGCTGTCGATGGCGCGCTGAGCGGCATCGTCATCCGAAATCTCCACGAACCCGAACCCGCGGCTGCGGCCCGTCTCACGGTCCTGCACGACCTGCGCGCTGGTGACGTTCCCGAACTCCGCGAACATCTCGGCCAGTGCGTCGTCGGTGACGCTCCAGGGGAGATTACCGACGTAAAGCTTCTTCGCCATCGAAACCGAACTCCTCAAATGACCCTGTTTTTCGCTTTCCGGGTCAATGCGAAAGCGACTGAGAATGGCAGCCGACCAGAGGGTGGAGGGAGGAGGCAAAGAGCAACTGCAGGTCGTTTCGATCGCAAGGCTGCCTGTGTCACCGGCCCAACCGTCGACTGACATTCTATCCCGTCGGCCCCGTTCCCTCAACGTCATTCGCCCCGAGGGGAGAGGGATTGCCCGCCGTCCTCCGGAGGGTGCCCGGCAGGTGTCGCCAGGGGTGGGGGCTGTCTCTTATACAC
>CAWUOA010000499.1:0-2663 GCA_963923225.1 uncultured Planctomycetaceae bacterium | reverse complement strand
GACCTCTTGACCCCCAGTCAAGCGCGCTAGCCAGACTGCGCCACGCCCCGAATCCATCGGCCGGCAGGCGAGGCTCTCGCTTCGCCGCCGGTCGATCGACACACTATCGCACAAACGAGCCCGACGTTCAACACGAATGACCCAGCGGCCCGGGCCTCGTTCGGCCCCCTCCGCGCCCGTTCGCTCGGGAAAACATGTCCGAGCGAGCGAGCACCGAAGCCCCTCCGACACCCGTCCCGATTCCTTCGCCAGAGCCCCCATGACCGCCTCCGCCAGCACCCCCGGCGACGCCTCCAAGCCAGGCCCGTCGTCGAGCCCCTTCCTCGCCCCCTTCTCCACCCGGCTCGCCGACGCCATCCGCCGCACGCGGACCCCCGCCTGCGTCGGCCTCGACCCGCGCCGCGAATCGCTCCCCGAGGTTCTCGGGGCGTCGAGCGAGCGTGATCCCGCCCGCCTCGCCGCGATCTACGCCGCCTTCTGCAAGGAGGTGATCGACGTCGTCGCGCCGCTCGTTCCGATCGTCAAGCCGCAGCTGGCCTGCTTCGAAGCCCTCGGCCCCTCCGGCATGACGGCGCTGGCCGAGACGATCCACCACGCCCACGCGCGCGGGCTGCTCGTCCTCGCCGACGGCAAGCGCGGCGACATCGGCTCGACCGCCGAGGCCTACGCCGACGGCTGGCTCGGCGGCCCCTGGGGCTGCGACGCCCTCACGGTGAACCCCTACCTCGGACTCGACTCCATCGAACCGTTCGTGAAGACCGCGAAGGCCCGGCACGCCGGGATCTTCGTCCTGGTGAAGACGTCGAACCCCGGCAGCCGCGACTTCCAGGATCTCGATGCCAACGGCTCGCCGCTCCACGAGCACGTCGCCGCCGGCGTCGAACACATGGCCGCCGACACCGTCGCCTCTTCCGGCGAGCGCTACGGCCTCGTCGGCGCCGTCGTCGGCGCCACCTGGCCCCGCCAGCTCGACACCCTCCGCGCCGCCATGCCGCACGCCTGGATCCTCGTCCCCGGCTTCGGCAAGCAGGGGGGCCGGGCCTCCGACGTGCGCGGCGCCTTCGACGCCGAGGGCCTGGGGGCGATCGTCGTCAGCGCCCGCGACGTGATCTTCGCCCACTCGCGGCCCGAGATGAACGCCGGCCTCGCCCCGGGCCAGTGGCAATCGGCCGTCGATCGCGCCTGCCGGGCGATGATCGACTGCATCGCCGACGACACGCCGGCCGGCAGGCTTCGCGGCTGAAGACGACGGGCGCCGCCGGCGTGTGCCTTCGCGGCGCCCTACGGCCGGGCGGGACCCGGCCTGAAACCGCTCGCTCAGGCCTTCGATTCCTGGATCAGCCGGGCCAGGAGCGGGAGCAATTGCTTCTTGCGGCTGACGACGTTCTTGAGCGCGTAGAGGCCGCGGTCGAGGCGGGGATAGTTGATCTCCTCCCAGGCCTCCGACTCCTGCGACAGGAGCAGCAGCGAGCCGTTGCTGACGACGTCGGTCACCAACAGCGCCGAGAAGTCGAGCCGCTGACGCTCGGCGAAATCGGCCAGCGCCTGGCGGAGATCGTCCTTCCGCTCCCAGAAGAGGTCGAAGCCGGTCTCCTCGATCTGCGAGATCGAGAACCGCACCCCCTGCTCGGTGAACTCCTTGCAATCCTCGCCGATGACGCCGGCGGGGGTGCTCGAGCGGAGCGCCGAGCCGATCTCGAAGAACTCCCGCGCGTACTGCTCGAGATCGACCTCGCACAGGCCGCGCAGCCACTCGAGGACCTCGCGGTCGACGTCGGTGGTGGTGGGGGAGCGGAGGAAGAGGGTGTCGGAGATGATCCCCGACGCCATGCACAGCGCGATCCCGGCGGAGGGGGCGATCCCCGAGGCGCGGAACTGCCGGGCCACGAGCGTGCAGGTGGAGCCGACCGGCTCGTTGACGAAGCGGATCGGCTGCGTCGACTTGAGGCCCCCGCCGAGGCGGTGGTGGTCGAGGACCTCGACGATCTCCGCGTCCTCCGCGCCGCTGACGGCCTGGGCGAGCTCGTTGTGGTCGACGAGGACGAGCTTCTGCCGCGGCGGATTGACGAGGTCGGACTTGAAGGCGAGGCCCACGAGCCGGCCGTCGTCGCCGACGACGGGGAACACCGGCTGGCTCGACCGCTCCGCCAGGCTCCGCGCCTCGACGACGCTCGCCTTGGCCGAGACCGTGGCCACGTCGGTGTTCACCACCGGGTCGATGAACTGCGCGGAGCGGATGCGGAGGACGGTGTTGAGCGTGTCGAAGGGGCTGATGACCACCGACACCCCGCGCAGCTTCGCCAATTCCACCAGCCCCGACGAGAGGCGGAAATTGCCGGTGAGGACGAGCACGCGCACGCCGTGCTCGATCGCCGGGAGCTGGATCGTGGGGCGGTCTCCGCAGACCACCACCAGACGCTCCGCCGGGAACTGCTTCATCCGGTCGGTGAAGCCCTCGGCGCTCATCGCGCCGACCATCACCAAGAGCTCGTCGTGCTGCTCGGGATCGATGGCGTGCTGGAAGCTGCCGCCGAGGACGTCGTTGATCTTCGCGAGACAGGTCGTCACCGTCCGCGACTTGATCGGATCCCCCTCGTCGTGGAAGAAGAGGTCCATCATGTGGAGGACCGACAGCACCCCCACCACGTGACGGTCGCCGTCGA
>CAWUOA010000498.1:0-2679 GCA_963923225.1 uncultured Planctomycetaceae bacterium | reverse complement strand
CGGGAAGGCGGCTGTTGCGGATCAGGTGGTAGCTGTGCTTGTGGTGCTGGTCGTAATTGATGACGTAGCCCACGTCCTGGAGCCGGGCGGCGCACTCGAGCAAGAGCCGGTCGGCGGGATCGAGCCCCAGCGGCGTGGCGAGCTGCTCCCAGATCCTCCCGGCCAGCGACGCCACCGCCCGGCCATGTTCCACCTCCCCGGAGCAGGCGGAGGCGAGCCGCTCGATGGCGGCGTCGCGCTGCTCGGGCAGGTCGACCGGCACCGGCGCGTTCTCGTGGAACTCCTCGATCATCTCCCGCACCAGCCCGTCGCGGACGCCACGCGTGTGGACGACGAGCGTGTTGACGCGGAAACGCTTGAGCATCCCGTCGATGATCGAGAGGCCGGCGACGATGATGTCGGCCCGGTCGGGCGTCATGCCGGGCAGCGCCCGCCGTGCCCGCACCGGCAGCTTCCGCAGCCGGTCGAGGAGGTGGCGAAGCTCCGCGTGCGACACCCGGTAGCCCGGCACCGGCACGTCCGATTCCCCCTTGCTCGCCATCATCAGCTCGGCCACCGTCGTGAACGTGCCGCCGGAGCCGACGAGGAAGTGGGGGGCGAACATCGGCCGCGGCGTGTACTTCTTGAGGTGCGCCGTCACCTCCTCCTCGAGCCCCAGGTACCACGACGGGTCGGGCGGGTCGCCGTTGCCGAACTGCTCGGTGAGGCGGACCGCGCCGAGCGTCGTGGGGTGGATCGCCTCGATGAGGTTGCCGGTGGCGAAGACGATCTCGGTGCTGCCGCCGCCGATGTCGGCGACGACGACGTTCTTGCCGGAAAGGTCGATGGCGTGCTGGACGCTCGAGAAGGCGAGCCGCGCCTCGCGCTCCGAGCTGATCACCTCGACGTCGATCCCCACCTCGTCGCGGATCCGCCGGCAGAACTCGGGGCCGTTCTTCGCCTCGCGGACGGCGCAGGTGGCGATCGTGCGGAGGCTCGCCACCTGGTAGCCGGCGGCGATCTGCCGGAAGCTCTGCAGGGCCCGGATCGTCCGCGCCATCGAGTCGTCGTCGAGGATGCCCGAGGCCACGCTGCGGCCCAGACGCGTCGGCTCCCGTTCCTCGTCGAGGATCCGGTAGGTGCCGCCGCGGAGGCTCTCCGCGACGATCATCCGCACGCTGTTGGAGCCGATGTCGATCGCCGCCAGACGGCTGGTCAAATCGGGGGAGAGGAAGATCTGCTTCTCGTCCGTCATCGGGGGTGCCATGCGTGGTGGGCGGGCGGAGCGGAGCGAAAGACCCTCGAATGATACCCGCGCGACGGAGGGCCGGTTCCGCGGTTGCCACGCTACACTGAAGGGGATGCCGGGCCGGCCGCGGCCCTTTTTTTCACGCTTTCAAGCGCCGTTCGATCCGCTCCCTTGCCGCACGCCCCCCACCCGCACCTGCTCGCCGCCGGCCCCCAATGGCGGCCGGGATTCCCCTGCGCGGTCGCGGTGGGGAACTTCGACGGCGTCCACCGGGGACATGCCCGGATCGTGGAGACGCTCCGCGACACCGGCAGACGCCTCGCCCTGCCGACGGCGGCGTTCACCTTCGATCCGCACCCCGCCCGGATCCTCAGGCCCGCCTCCGCGCCGCCGGCGCTCACCACGCCCGAGCGCCGGGCGGAGCTCCTCATGGCACTCGGCGTCGATGCGGTGCTCCTCTGGCCGATCGACCCGGGCACCCTGGCCCTCGAGGCGGAGGCGTTCTACGGCGACGTCCTCCGTGGCGCCCTCGGCGCCGCGGCGATCGTCGAGGGGCCCGACTTCCGCTTCGGCGCCGGCCGTCGTGGCGACATGGCGCTGCTCCGCCGCCTCGCCGCGGCCGACGGCGCGGAGGTCGTGGAGGTGGGATCGGTGACGACCGGCGGCGAGCCGGTGTCGAGCTCGCGGATCAGGGCGCTCGTCGCCGCGGGGGACGTGGCCGGTGCCGCCGACGTGCTCACGGCGCCCTATCGGATCGAGGGGGTGGTGGTCCACGGCCAGGCCCGCGGCCGGACCCTCGGCTTCCCCACGGCGAATCTCGCCGGCATCCCCACGCTCGTTCCGGGGGCCGGCGTCTACGCGGGCCGGGCCCGCATCGACGGGGGAGCCTCGCTTCCCGCCGCGATCCACGTGGGGGCACCGGTCTCCTTCGGGGCCACCGAGCCGACCGTCGAGGTGCACTTGATCGGCTACTCGGGCGACTGCTACGGCCGCGGCCTCGACGTTGACTTCCTCACCCGCCTCCGTGACACTCGCCGCTTCGCTTCGCTCGACGATCTCAAGGCCCAGCTCGCATCGGACGTGGCGTCGGCCGCGGCCCTCGGGGCCTGAGCGCCGCGTTCATCCGTTCCCATCCCTTCCCCACACCGACAGGTCCCCTTCAGACATGGCAGGCACGCGACTCGATTGGGCCGGTTTGGTGGAGGTGCTCCAGGGGTGCAAGAAGGTGGTGCTCACCAGCCACGTCCGCCCCGACTGCGACGCGCTGGGCAGCGAGCTGGGGATGCTCGGGATCCTCGAGGCGATCGGCAAGGACGTCCGCATCGTCAACGCCCAGGCCACCCCCGCCACGCTCGCCTGGATCGATCCGCACAACCGCATCGAGTCGCTGCAGACCGGCGTGAAGAAGGCCGACCTCGCCGACCGTGACCTGATCCTGATCGTCGACACCA
>CAWUOA010000497.1:0-2683 GCA_963923225.1 uncultured Planctomycetaceae bacterium | reverse complement strand
CGCTCCCCAGGCCGTAGAGCGTCCAGGCGCCGAAGCTCGGCCGGCCGAACTGCTGCGTGCCGGTGTTCATGAGGATCTGCGCCGGGGCGTGATTCACCGCGTCGGTGTGGAGCGAGCGGACGAGGCAGATCCGGTCGGCGATCTTCCCGGTCCAGGGAAGCAGTTCGCTCAATTCCATGCCGCAGGCGCCGTGGCGCGTGAAGGCGAACTTCGGCCCCAGGAGCGTCGACTTCGGATTGATGAACGCCGCCCGGTAGCCGGCGAGGAGATCGGCCGGGGGAAGCGTGCCGTTGCGCTTGGCGAGCTGGGGCTTGGGGTCGAAGAGCTCGAGGTGCGAGGGGGCCCCCGCCTGGAACATCGAGATCACCCGTTTGGCCCGCGGGGCGAAATGGGGCTCGCGCGGGGCGAGCGGATTGCCGCCTCGGGCCGCAGCCGTGGGTGCCGCCGCGACGGCCTTCTCCTTGCCGAGGAGCGTCGCCGCGGCCATGCCGGCCACGGAGAGACCGCAGTCGCGGAAGAAGAAGCGGCGGGCACGGAGCCGCGCGGTGGCGGCGTGAAGTTCGTGGGCGAGTGTGTTCATGGCGGTGTGGGCAGCGCGGTGTCAGTTCTTGCTCACGGTCTCGTCGAGATTCAAAAGCACGCGGGCGAGCATCGTCCAGGCGGCGGCGTCCTGCGGCGTCGCCCCCTCGGGGAGCTTCGGCACCGCGGCCGGGTCGCCCGTGGCCACCGCGCGGGGGTCGAGCCAGCCGTCGGCGAGTCGCTTTCGTTCCCGGCCGAGGAAGTCGAGCATCGCGGCGATCTCGGCGTCGCTCGGGGCCCGGCCGGTGCAGCGTGCGAAAGCATCGCGGATGCGGGCGGGGTCGTCGGGGCCCCCTTCGGCGAGCATGCGGAGGGCGAAGGCCCGTGCCGCCTCGACGAACACCGGCTCGTTGAGCCCCGCGAGTGCCGCCAGCGGCGTGTTCGAGCGGACCCGCGCGGCGCAGGCGGTGTCGCCGTTGGGGGAATCGAAGGCGGCCAGGAGTGGATCGGGCATCGACCGCTTGCGGTGGAGGTAGACGCTGCGCCGGTAGCGTTCCGGCCCCTCCGCCGCCTTCCAGCTCACGCCGCCGTAGTTGTAGTCGAGGACGTTCTGCGGCACCGGTGCCATCACCCCCGGTCCGCCGACGCGATGGGTGATCAGGCCCGAAAGCGCGAGCGCCATGTCACGCACCACCTCGGCGTCGGCCCGGAAGCGCGGGCCCCGGGCGAGGAGACGGTTCGAGGGATCGGCGGCGAGGGCCTCGGGATGGACGCGTGACGACTGCTTGTAGGTGTCGCTCGTGACGATGCGGCGAAGGAGGGCCTTCTGGCTCTGGCCCCCCTCGAGGAAGTCGACGGCGAGCCAGTCGAGGAGCTCACGCTGCACGGGCAGGGGGCTGCGCGTGCCGAAGTCGTCCGGCACCTCGGTGAGCCCGCGGCCGAAGAGCACTTGCCACACCCGGTTCACCGCCACGCGGGCCGCCAGCGGCGACTCGGGAGCCACGAGCCACTGGGCGAAGCCGAGCCGGTCCTTCGGGGCACCGGCCGGGAAGGGGTGGAACGCCGCCGGGACGTGCGGCTCGACCGCGGCCTGGGGCTTCATCCATTCGCCGCGCTCGAGGAGCCGCGTCGTGCGGCGCCGTGCGGGATCGCGGGCCGCGAGATGGAGGACGGTGGTGGTGGCGGGAGGCATCTCGCGCCACACGCCATCGATGCGGGCATTGAGCGGAGCGAGTTCCGGCACCGTCTTCCGCCAGGCTTCGAAGATCGCCCCCTCGTCGGCAGGCGAGCGGGCGCCCTTCGGCTTCCGCAGGGCGAGGATGCAGGCGTGGTCGATCGGCGGGGCGGAGGGGTTCGGCGCGGTCGTGAGGCTGAACCGCGTCGCCCCGACGAGGCTCGGGGTGCCGGGCCAGTGGAGGGCCACTTTCAGCTTCGTGCCCTCGGGGAGATCGAGCGGCTTCTCGAACTGGACGACCGCCGCCGACGGCTGGTGCCGCCGTTCCGGGCCCCGGTCGGCCTTCCACCACGTGCCATGATTGCCGTCGACGAGATTCGCCACCGGGCCGATCGACTTCTTCTCGTTCGGCTTGTCGGCCGGAGGCGGCGGGGCGCTGTCGGGCTCGGAGAAGTCGGCCGAGGCGTTGACGAGCGTCACCTTCTCCCAGGCGTCGCTGCCGGGCCGCTGCACGAAGGCTTCCACCTCGCCGAGGGCCCAGGGGCCGTGACGGCCGGGGCCGTTCTGGAAGAGGTCGCCATGGAGGAGGGCCTCGATCTGGAGGCCGGTGACGCCGGTCATCTTCGGCTCGGTGACCACGAAGATCTCGGGCCCGTGCATGCCGAGGGTGAGGACGATCTTCTCCTCCTCCTGGGTCGGGTGGTTGAGCCCGCCGACGCTGCCGAGCTCGATGCAGTCGAGCGCCGTCCAGGGGACGAGCCCCGCGGCGACCGAGTCGGCCCAGGCGTTCATCTCCGCCTCCCACGTCGGCCGCGCGGCCTTCGCCTCGGCGTCGGCTTCGGCGAGGCGGCGCCGCACGTCGGCGAGCACCGCGAGCTGCTCTGGCGATCGCACGCTCGACCGCGACTCGTGGGTGTCGTTCAAGAAGGCGAAGAGGCCGTAGTACTCCTCCTGCGAGAGCGGATCGAACTTGTGCGTGTGGCACTGTCC
>CAWUOA010000496.1:0-2690 GCA_963923225.1 uncultured Planctomycetaceae bacterium | reverse complement strand
GCCACCAGGACCTTCGTGCCGGTCACCACCAATTCCATGGAGACCGATTCGTCGGGAAGCACCCGATCCCGCTGGATGCGGAGGGCCTCGCGGGCGAAGGCGACGGCCTGGTCGCGCGTCTCGAAGCCGATGACGCGTTGCTCGCCCCCCCGGACGACGCTCTCGTCGGCGAGGGCGAGCGTGAGATCGACGACCACTCCCAGGGCGGCGCCGGCCCCGAGCATCGCCGTGAACAGCTCGTCGCCGGGCGCGAGCACGCGGATCTCGCCCGCCGCCGTGACCATCGTCAGCTTCACGACCCGCTGGCCGAGGAGGCCGAGGCGGCGCGAGAAATAGCCGCTCAGGCCACCGTTGACGACGTATCCCACGACGCCCACCCCCGGCCCGGTGCCCACCGGCAGCGCGCCGTGGCGCGCCTTCACCGCCTCGACGAGCTCCCGGAAGACGACGCCGGCGCCGACCGTGACGAGCTTCCTCTCGCCGTCGGCGTGGAACTCGATCGACTTGAGCTTCGCCATGTCGAGGGCGATCGCATCGGCGCTCGCCACCGTGGCCGCGTTCGACGATTCGTGGCCGCCGCAGACGCAGGCGACCGGGGTGCCCGCCGGCAGCGACCGAATGACCTCCGCCACTTCCTCGGCCGAGCCCGGCCGGTAGATCGCGCGGGCCTTCGTCCGCACCGGGGCCGGCGCGTCGCCGCCGGGGCCGAGGAGCCGGTTGCCGCTCACGCAGGAGGCCCGCTCGGAGAGCCAGGTCTCCTTCGAGGCGACCTGCTCGACGGCGGCGCTGGCCGGCGTTGCCCCCGAGACGACCGCTCCGGCGGCGATCCCGACGCCGCCGATCGCCGCCTGCTCGAGAAACGACCGGCGGGAGACTTCGTCTGGCTCGTCTGACACGGGGGTGTTCCTGGAAGGCTGACCGGTCCGATCGGAGCAGTATCGTGGCCCCGGCATGCGCCGGCTACCGAGAAGCGCCCGGTGGCCGCGGATGGGCCGCGGGAGCCGGACCCCGGCCGCTCTTCCGCAGCGGCCGACACCCGCTACGATGGTCCATCGGACGGGGGGACGATCCGGGGCAGCGTCGGTGCCGTCGGTCCGACGGCGGCCGCGCGGGGCGAAAGGGGGCGTGCCATGGCTCGGCGGCGTCGCGGGGGGTTCTGCCGGAGGGGGAGGCGGGGAACGCGGGCCCTGTTCGAACGGCTCGAGCCGCGCACGGTGCTCGACGGCGCCGGGCCGCGGCCGTTCATCGATCTGGGCCCCAGCGACAACGTGGCCCTCGATCAGCCGCGCGTCACCGTGGAGTTCGGCGACGCCGCCGGCCGGTCGATCGGCCCCGACATCTTCAACAGCTGGCTGCTCGACACCGGCGCCAACACCGTGCTGGCGTTCCAGACGGCGATCGACGACATGAACGGCTCCCCGCCGAACTACCAGGTCGAGGGGCTGTTCGAGGAGATCGGCGTCGGCGGGTCGCAGCTCTTCGACATCTCCGCCCCCTACCAGTTCGACTTCGCCGGGGCCAGCGGCGTGCGGCAGACGCTTTCCCAGACGCGGATCATCTCCGACGCCACGCGCGACGTGAGCATGTTCGGCCCGTTCGGCATCGTCGGCATGCCGGCGATGGCCGGCCGCGTGACGACGCTCGACTTCACCCCCTGGCTCTCCTTCGGCGAGGGGAACTTCCTCATGGCCTGCGACTTCGGCGCCGACCTGCCCGCGGCCGCCGGCAGCCGGTACACCGTCTCGGTCGACGACCGGGTGTCGTTCTCGCCGGACGGCCAGGTGATCGAGGGGGACTTCCCGCCGGTGTGGTCGGACGTCCCCTTCTTCTCCGCCGAGGTGGAGCAGGGAAGCCGCGTCGTTCCGGGCAACTTCATGTTCGACACCGGCGCGCAGGTGTCGATCATCTCCACCGCGACGGCGCTGGCCCTCGGCCTCGACACCAACGCCGACGGACTCCTCGACGCCACCGACGCCGGCTACGCCCGCGCCGAGTCGGTGGGGGGCGTGGGGGGCTCGCGCGAGGCGCCGGTGTTCATGATCGACGCGGTCCATCTGCCGACCGACGAGGGAGTCGATCTCGTCTGGCACGACCTGCAGTGGCTCGTCGCCGACATCGCCCCGGGGATCGACGGCGTGTTCGGCTTCGACAACGTCACGACCGGATGGATCGACGCGGTGTTCTCCTCCGGCGGGTCGGGAGCGATGCGCCAGGTGCAACTCGACTTCCGCGACTGGGACGCGACCGGCAAGGGAAAGATCGCCTTCGACGTCTCCCCCGATCTCGCGGCGGTGCAGCTGCCGGAGGGGGCCGGGGCGGTGATCGTCGAGCCGGGCGGCGTCACCACGGTGAGCGAATCGGGCGTGGAGGACTCCTACACGATCGCCCTCCGCACGCGGCCGGCCGCCGACGTGATCGTCGACCTGGTCACGCCCGCCTCGCAGTTGACGGCGTTTCCGTCGGCGAACCCCGGGGCCTCGAGCCTGCGTTTCACCCCCGACGACTGGTCGGTCCCGCAGCGGGTGACGGTGCGTGCCGTCGACGACGCCACGCAGCAGAGCCTCCATCGCTCGTCGGTCCGACACGTGCCCACCAGCGCCGATCCGGCCTACGACGGCGTGGGCCTTCCGCGGGTGCTCGTGAACATCGTCGACAACGACTACGCCGCGGTGATGATCCTCCCCACCGAA
>CAWUOA010000495.1:0-2694 GCA_963923225.1 uncultured Planctomycetaceae bacterium | reverse complement strand
AGGTCACGGTCGCCGGGCAGAAGTTCCGGGTGCAGGCGGGCCGGCAGCAGGCGCTCAACTTGCTCGTGTCGATCTTCGAGAACGCGGTGACGAAGAACAAGGAGCTGATCGTCACCAACCAGTCGCTCTCGGTCGCCCGCGACTCGCTCCAGAAGGCCAACACCGAGCTCGTCGCCGTCAACGAGCAGATCGAGCGCAGCAACAAGCGGATGACGCGCGACTTGAACGCCGCCGCGAAGGTGCAGCAGTCGCTCCTCCCCGCGGCGGCGATCGACATCCCCCGCTCCGTCGCCGCCTGGAAGTACGTCCCCTGCAACGAGCTGGCCGGCGACTTCCTCAACATCTTCCCGCTCGACGACGAGCACGTGGGGATGTTCGTCGTCGACGTCAGCGGCCACGGCGTGCCGTCGTCGCTGCTCTCGGTGACGATCGGCGCCTTCCTCACCAACCGCGTCTCCGATTCCTCGCTGCTGGTGCGGCCGGGGAAGGACGGTGGGGCGAACGTGGTGGTGCCGCCGGCCGAGGTGGTGACGCAGCTCAACAACCTCTTCCAGGCCGACAACCAGGCCGGCCTCTACTTCACGATCCTCTACGGCATCCTCCACACGCCGTCGGGCCGGCTCCGCTTCTGCTCCGGCGGCCATCCGCCGCTGCTCCACGTCCCCAAGGCGGGCCCGCTCAAGCTCTTCGAGGTGGAGAGCTTCCCGGTGGGCTTCGTGCCCGACGTGGAGTTCGCCGAGGAGTCGCTCGACCTCGCCCCCGGCGACCGGCTCTATCTCTATTCCGACGGCGTGCCCGAGGCGATGGACGCGAACCTCGAGCAGATGGGCAACGACCGGATGACGGCGCTGGTGGAGTCGCTCCGCGGCCAGCCGGTCGACTCCGTCGTGGCCAGGCTCCTGGAGTCGGTGCAGACCTGGTGCCAGCCGAAGGGCCCGCTCGACGACGTCTCGATCCTCGGCGTGGAGTGGAACGGGACGTGAGCCCGGCCCCCGAGAAGCGATCGCTCCCGCTGGCCTCGGCGCTGCGGCTCCGCTGCCCCCGCTGCGGCCGCGGCCGGCTGTTCACCGGCTGGTTCACGATGCCCCCGGCCTGCGATTCCTGCGGGCTGAACCTGCGCCGCGAGCCCGGCTTCTACCTGGGCTCGATTTACATCAACTACGGCGTCACGGCGCTCTTCACGATCGCCCTCTACGGCCTGCTCGTCCTCGCCTGCGGCCTCTCGGCCGAGCAGGCCCTCGCGATCTGCCTGGTGGCGGCGGTGCTCCTCCCCTTGTGGCTCTTCCGATACGCCCGGGCCTTCCTCCTGGCGATCGACACCTCGGTGAACCGGGAGACCGCCAGCCCGGAGGCCGACGGGACGCTCTCGGAGGCGCAGCTCTCCTCCTTCAAGGCCAACGACGGCCAGGCGGGCTGCGCGATGGGGATCGCCATGACGCTCGTCCTCCTCTTCGGCCTGCTGATGGCGGGGGTGGCCTTGTGGTTCGCGATCGGCCCCGGCTCGGGGGCCTGGACCGGCGACGACCTCGACGCACCGGCGCCGATGGAGCGCGGCGGGGCGGCGGAGTAGACTGCCGCGCGGGGGGCGTGTCGCACCGGCGCCCGCGCGCCCGCTCCCCTTGCCTCCGTCCAGACCGCTGGTCCCAGGAGTCCATCATGTCCCGCCTCCGCCTGCTCGCCCTCGCCCTCGTCGCCTCGGGTCTCGCCGCCGCGTCCCTCCGTGCCGAGGAGGGGGGGCCCGCCGATCTCCTCCCCACGCTCGGCTCCATCGAGCGGCTCGACCCGCGTTTCGACAAGCTCGTGCCGAAGGACTCGGTGATCGAGGTCCTCGCCAGCGGCTTCGAGTGGGCCGAGGGGCCGGTGTGGGTGAAGAAGGAGGGGGCGGTGCTGTTCAGCGACATTCCCCGCAACCGGGTCAACCGCTGGAAGCAGGGGGAGGGCCTGAGCGTGTTCCTCGAGCCGGCCGGCTTCACCGGCCCCGGCGCCTACGGCAACGAGCGCGGCTCCAACGGCCTCACGCTCGACCGCCAGGGGAACCTGATCTCCTGCGAGCACGGCGACCGGCGCGTGAGCCGGCTGACGCCCGGCGGCGGAAAGCGGACCGTGGCCGACAACTACAAGGGCAAGCGCTTCAACAGCCCCAACGACTGCACCGTCCACTCCTCGGGCGCGATCTACTTCACCGATCCCCCCTACGGCCTGCCGAAGGGCTTCGACGACGAGCGCCGCGAGCTCGACCACTGCGGCGTGTACCGCGTGACGCCGGACGGCACCGTGACCCTCCTGTGCGACACGATGACCCGCCCCAACGGCATCTGCCTCTCCCCCGACGAGAAGAAGCTCTACGTCGCCCAGTCCGACCCCGCCGCACCGATCTGGAAGGTGTTCAACGTCAAGGCCGACGGCACGCTCGACGCCGGGTCGACCTTCTTCGACGGCACGAAGCTCTTCGCGGAGCGGAAGAAGGGGCTCCCCGACGGGCTCAAGGTCGACACGCAGGGGAACGTCTTCGCCACCGGCCCCGGCGGCGTGCTCGTCATCGCCCCGGACGGCACCCACCTGGGCACCTTCCTCACCGGCCAGGCGACCGCCAACTGCGCCTTCGGCGACGACGGCAAGACGCTCTACATGACCGCCGACAGCCACCTCTGCCGCGCGAAGCTCTCCACCACGGGCCCCCTCCCCGGACCGTGA
>CAWUOA010000494.1:0-2696 GCA_963923225.1 uncultured Planctomycetaceae bacterium | reverse complement strand
CCTGCCGCGTCCCGCTTCCCGGGGGGGTGGTCCCGAGTCCGAACACGACTGGTTTCATGGCATCACCACGATGGTCAATGGGCCTTTGACAACCGCGAAAGTATACACGACACCCCCTCCCGCCTCCGCATCGGGGCGTCAGAACTCGGGAAACGGGGGGCGGGGCTCCCCTTGCCCCCGGCAGGACCGTCAGAGATTCACGTTTTCCAGGGCCAGAACCCGACGCAGGTGCTCCAAAGCAGGAGGAAGACGGCGGTCCCCACGACCAGGTCGCCCGTGTCCCACCCGGGGTGGGCGATTCCTCCTCCCGCGGCGATTCCGAGCCTCCGCCACGTGGACACTCGCGCCGGTCCCGGCGGCGTTTCCGTCGGCCGTTCGGCCGGGAGTGCAGTCTCTCCATCCGCCACCACCGTCATGGGGGCGCCTTCTGCGACCGGGACACTCTCCGCGACCACCACCGACGCGTCGTCGGCCGGTGCCCGGGGAAAGAGTTCCGCCAAGCAATGCCGGCACCATCCCGTCAGCATCGTGAACAGGGCGACGCCCACCACTCCCTGCCAGCCGAGCGCCGCGCCGACCAAGGCGAGGCCCCGACGAAGCGCCTCCGGCCGACGGTTCCCGAACAGGCCGCCCGCCAGGATCGCGCCGCAGAGGAGGCCGACGACCGACACGATCACGCCGCGGGCCGGGCCCGCCCCGAAGGCGCCCCGCGGCCAGGGTTCGCCGAGCAATCCGACCGGTATCAGCCAACTCCATGCGGTGACCGCAGCCACCGTGAGACCCAGTACGACCGTTGACCAGGCCTGCGGCACCCGCGTGCCGTCGATCGTGATGGCCGCACCGAGGAGAAGGTTGAACAGCACCCAGGCGTGGAACAGCGCGACTCCCAGGAGCCCCGGATCGGGACGGAGAAGGAGGTTGTCGGCGCCGCTGCGGCCGCCGACGAGCACGCCGCCCGGGAACGTCGCACCGCCGGACAGCAACTCCACCGACGCCACCCCACCGAGCACGAGGGCTGCGGCGGCCTCGACCAACGGATAGCGGGCGGCGATCTCCCCGCCGCAATCCCGACATCTCCCCCGCAGCAGGAGCCATCCGAGGACGGGCACGTTGTCATGCCAGCGGATCGCCGATCCGCAGGCGGGGCAACGGGATCCACCGGTGACCACCGACTCGCCCCGCGGCAGTCGATGGACCACGACGTTGAGGAAACTCCCCAGGTTTCCCCCGAGGAGCATCAGGAGCAGGGCGACGACCACGTCGGTCAGGGGCACGATCCAGTCGAGCATCGATGGTCCCTGCCTGCTCCTTCCGGATTCGTCCGCCCATGCCCGAATCGCCGTTCCAGTCACGATTCGTCGCCGAATAGATTACTTCCCCGTCCGCCACGTAGGTTATGCCGTCAGCCACCTCCCCCGAAAGGATCTCTCCATGCCAGACGACGCCGCGCACCCGGCGACGCCGATCGGGCACGCGGACGAGGCGTCCCCTTCGCCTTCCCGGGCGCGCCTCAAGTGGCTGGGACCGGTCGGCCGGGTGCTCGGCACGCTGGGCTTGATGGCCTGGGCCCTCCGAGGGGTGGAGTGGGAGAGGCTGCGGGAGGTACTGCGCGGTGTCGACTGGCGCTGGTGGCTGGCGAGCTTGTGCGTGGTGCTCGCGGTGCAGTGGGTCGCCGCCGCGCGCTGGGCGGTGCTGGCGCGTCCGGTCGGCTTCGATTTTCCCCTCTCCGTGTTCGTGCGGCGCTTCTTCGAAGGGCTCTTCTTCAACATGTTCCTCCCCACCTCGATCGGCGGCGACGTCGTGAAGGCCTACCGCCTGGCGGACACCAACGCCGGCCGGGTCCTCGCCGGCTGTACGGTGCTCGCCGACCGACTCGCCGGGCTGACGGCGATGGGGCTGATCGCGGGGACGGCGCTGGTCGTCAAACGATTCTCGCTCTCGCTCCTTCCGGCGCTGGCGGTCGCCGCGGTCCTCGTGGGAACGACCATCGCGGTCGCCCACGCGCTGGTCGGCCACCTCGACCGGATCGCGGCCTGTTTCCCTCGCAGCCGAACCGTCGATGCCGTCGTCGCCCGACTCCTGCCCTACCAGCAGCGTCCGGCACTCGTCACGTCGGCCATCGGATGGGGACTGCTGGTGCAGATCGGCGGCATCGTCGGCGCGGCCTGCCTGGGGCGGGCGCTCGCCATCGACGTGCCGTTGACGGCGTGGTTCACGGTGGTGCCGCTGATGAATCTGGCGACGGTGCTGCCGATCAGCATCGGCGGCGTGGGGGTGCGCGAGGGGATGATGTCGGTGCTCCTGGCACCGTACGGAGTGGCCCAGGAGCGGGCCGTCGCCGTCGGGCTCCTCACGCTCCTGGTGGTCATGTGCTGCGGGCTCGTCGGCGGCTGCGTCTTTCTCGCCGAGGGTCGCCGGGGACCACGGGCCGAGGACCGACTCTGACCGCGTGGTCAGCGGCCTTCCGCACGTCTCCGGGCATCGACCAGGAGCAGGCCCGCGATCGTCTTGGCGTCCTCGATCCGACCGTCGAGGCACATCGCGATCGCCTCCCGCCAGGCGACCGGCCGGATCCGGATCTGCTCCCCCGGCTCGAGCTCCTGGGGGCCCGCGACGAGACCGGTGGCGACGAACAGGTGCATCCGCTCCCTGAGGATGCCGGGAGACATCCAAAACGAGCCAGCCGCCTCCACGGC
>CAWUOA010000493.1:0-2708 GCA_963923225.1 uncultured Planctomycetaceae bacterium | reverse complement strand
AGCGCGTGCCGCATCGCCAGATCGACGTGCCGGTCGAACCACTCCCGCTGCAGATCCCGCGGCGCGTGGTCACGGTACCAGTCGAGGCCCGTCTCGCCGACCGCGCCGACCCGACCCGAGGCCACCAGGGCCTCGATCCGGTCCCACTCCCCGGGGACGACGTGCCCCACGTCGTTGGGATGGATCCCTGCCGCTGCGACGACCCCGGGCTCGCTCGCGGCCAGCGCCGCCGCCGCCTCGCTGTCGGTCGCCCGGGTGCCGATGACCGTCATCCCGGTGACGCCCGCGGCCCGTGCCCTGGCGAGCACCCCGGGAATCTCCCCGTGGTACCGCATCGGGTCGAGGTGACAGTGGCTGTCGAAGAGTTCCATGCCGGGGACCCTCGCGGGCCGCTCACCCCGCGGCGGCGGGCGGCGGCACCGTCCGGCGACGGGCGATGTCCTCGAGCACGTCACCGTGCTGGAGGGCCGCCTCGCGGGCCTGGCGAACCAGGTCGATCGACGCGGAGTCGCCGCCGGCGTCGAGGAGTCGATCGAGCGTCGCCACCTGGCGGCGGAGGCCGTCGAGCACCCGCGGCAGGAGGGCGCCGAGATCGGCGTCGTGGAGGCCGGTGAAGGCGATGGGGAACGCCGGCCGCGGCACCTCCTGGCCCCGTTCCTCGAGGAGCCGGGCGGCCCGGTCGGCGATCGCCCGCTCGTCGTCGGCGAGGTCGACCAGCGCCAGCTTCAGCGACTCCTCCCCGGGGAACGTCCACACCCGCGCCGCGGCGAGGTAGGCGTGGAGCGAGGAGCCGATGGTTTCCACGAGCTCTGCGAGGGTCGACTTCATGGGATCGCGGCCGGAAAGGGAAGGGTCAGGAGGCGAAGGCGCCCGCGAATCGGGCGAACGCGTAGAGCCCCGACCAGAAGATGCCGAGCGACACCACCGGCACGACGAGGGCCGTCACCAGCGCTCCCGGGATCGACACGAGCGGGAAGGCCTCGGCGGTGCGATCGGCCGGAGGGGGGTCGAACGTCATCACCTTCAGGACACGCAGATAGTAGAAGAGGCTGACGACCGTGTTGATGCCACCCACCACGAGGAGGACGAGCATCAGGGGACGCTCGGCGGAAAGCGTCACCGCCTCGACGATCGACGAGAACACGAGGAACTTCGAAACGAACCCCGCCAGCGGCGGAAGGCCGATGAGGCTCACGAGCACGACGCCGGTGGCCACGACCAGACCGGGATTGGTGCGGATCAGACCGGCGTACGACTCGATCTCCTCGCTGCGGAGGGAGTTTCGCAGGAGGGCCACGATGGCGAAGGCCGCCAGATTCATGAAGACGTACGTCCCCAGATAGAAGCAGACCGCCGACACCGCCGAGCGGGCGGCGTGGGGGTCGCGGCCGGCCAGCGCGATGGCCGCGGCGACGCCCATCATCAGATAGCCCGCGTGGGCGATCGTCGAGTAGGCGAGAAGCCGCTTCATGTTGGTCTGCCCGTAGGCGGCGAGATTGCCCAGCGTGCAGGTGAGGGCGGCGAGCAAGCCGACGACGCCGACCATGAAATGCCGCGTCTCGACCAGGGCCACCAGTTCCGAGGCATGGGCCGGCCCGAACCCGGGGACGCCGAGGCCGAAGGCGACGCGCAGGAGCAAGGCCACGGCGGCCGCCTTGCTGGCGACGGAGAGGAACGCCCCGATCTCCGCCGCCGCCCCGGCGAAGACGTCGGGGCACCAGAAGTGGAACGGGACCGCCGACAGCTTGAAGGCCAGGCCTGCGGCGACCATCAACCCACCGATCGCGAGGGTCATCGCGGTGCCCCCCGGCATCAGCCCGACCTCGAGGGCCGCCAGTTGGCGGGCCATCGTCGGCAAATGGCAGGAGCCGAGCACGCCGGCCAGGAGGCTCAGGCCGTACAGCATGATCCCGGCCGCACCCGCGCCGTACACGGCGTACTTGAGCGCCGCCTCGGAGCTGGCCTTGCGCCCCTTGAGGAGTCCGGCCAGGGCGTAGGAGGGGACGCTCGCCATCTCCACCGCCATGAAGACGGTCAGCACGTGGTTCGCCGAGGCCATCAGGCACATGCCGAGGGCCGAGCCGAGGACCAGCGTGTAGAAGTCGGCTCCGTCCTCGCGGTCGGGGATTCCCGAGACCTTCGTGAGGAGGATGAACAGCAGCAGGAATCCGGCCAGGAGGAGCCGCACGTAGGCCGAGAGCGAGTCGAAAGCGAGCAGCCCGCCGAAGAGCTCGACGCGGCCGGGAAGAATGTCGCCGCCGGTCGCCGACCAGGCACCCCCAGTGAGCCGCAGGCAGTCGGACCAGGCGTAGGCCGCCGCGAAGGCGACGCCGCCGAGCGCCACCCAGCCGGCGTCGAGCAACCGGAACAGCGGGAGCATCCGGCAGAGGAGCAGGAGGACGATCGTCGCCGACAGGCAGAGCTCGGGACGGAAATGCGGCAGCGACACGGCGAGCGTGTCCTGCAGGACCCCGTCGAGGAGAACGCCGAGATTGCGATCGGGATTCACCGGCCACCCCCCGAGGTGAGAGAGTCGACGCCCGCCGGTGCCGCGGCCATCGGGCGGCCGGTCCCGTCATGGACGTCGCGGGTCCATTCGGCCAGCGTCTCGACCTGGCGGTTGACCGTCGGCGTGACGTAGTCGAACACCAGCTGCGGGGCGATGCCGAAGAGGATCGCGAAAGCCACCAGCGGCGCGGCGATCGCCA
>CAWUOA010000492.1:0-2711 GCA_963923225.1 uncultured Planctomycetaceae bacterium | reverse complement strand
GGCCAGCGCCGCGGTCCCACCCGCGGCGAAACCGGCCGCCCGCAGCCGCGCGGAGGCAAGCGCGCCTCCCAGGGCCGCCCCGAGCAGCAGCGCCACGACGCCCCCCTTGAACCACCCGCCGGCGACGATCGCGGCGCCCGCGGCGACCAGCGCCGCGGCCGTCACCGCCGGCACGATCCCGTCGCCGGTCGCGGCGACCTGCCCTTCGATCCCCTCCCATGCCGCCCACAGGAAGAGCGCGGCGGCGAGGATCGCCGGCCACACTCCGGCGCGGCCATCGAGCCACACCGAGCCATGGAGGAGCACGGGAGTGGCCACGAGGGACACGATCGCCCTCTCCGCGGAGAGCCATGCCCCGTCGAGCCAGCCGCCGGCCACCTCGAGCTCGATCGCCAGGGCCGCCGGCAGCACGACCAGGAGGAGCCGGTCGAGCGCCGAGGACGGCGGGACGCGCGGCAGGGCGCCGGCCCACGCCAGCCCGGCGATCGCCCCCCACACGGCGCCGGCGAGGAGGGCGACGCCGCAGAGCGCCTTGTCGCGCCGCGCGAAGCGCGTGCCGACGGCGGCGAGCACGAAGGCGATCACCGCCGCGCCCGCCGCCGCCGTCGCCACCCGCCAGGGGTCGGGCACGGGATCAGTCCCGGGCGCCGGCGCAGTCGATCATGATCACCGCCTCGTCGCCGATGTTGCCGATGCCCGAGGGATCGAACTTGAAATCGCTGCGCTTGAGCTTGAGCTCGCCGCCGAAGCCGACGCGCTTCTTCCCCATCGCCTCGATCTCCTTGCCGCCGACGAGCGTGAAGGTCACGGGCTTGGTGACGCCGTGCATCGTGAAGTCGCCGGTCACCTCGTAGCCCCCCGGCACCCCCTTCACCTTCGTGCTGCGGAACTCGATCGTGGGGAACTGCTTGGCGTCGAAGTAGTCGGGCTGGCGGAGGTGCTCGTCGCGGGCGGCGTTGGCGGTGTCGACGCTGTCGACCTTCACGGTGAGCGAGAAGCTCGACTTGGCGGGATCGGCACGGTCGATGACGAACTTCCCGGAGACGTCGTTGAAGCGCCCCTGGATCCAGCTGATGTCGAGGAACCGGGCCTTGAAGCCGAGGGTCGAGTGGACGCCGTCGTAGGCGTACTCGTCGGCGGCGCGGAGCGCCGTGGCCGGAAGGGCGAGGAGGAGGGCGAGGGCGAACGCGGCGCGACGCATGGATGGTCTCCTGACGGGGCCGGGGTCAGCCGGCCGCACCGCGACCAGAGGCTCCCCCGCGAACGACGACAGGATACCAGGCCGGCAGGGCGCCGGCGGCCGGTCACCCCGCGACGGCCCCCGCTCACAAAAGCGCCGCGTGGAGGATCTCCACCGGATGCAGCGCCGTGCGGCCGGTGCCGTCGTGGATCTGGTGGCGGCAGCTCGTCCCCGGGGCGGCGACGAGCGTGCCCGGGTCGGCGGCGCGGACGGCCGGGAAAAGGACCAGCTCCCCGATCCGCATCGAGACGTCGTAGTGCTCCCGCTCGTAGCCGAACGACCCCGCCATCCCGCAGCAGCCGCTGGGGATCGCCGTGACGGAATAGTTCCGCGGCAGCGAGAGCGCGGCCACGGTCGGCGCCACGCTCGAGAGCGCCTTCTGGTGGCAGTGGCCGTGGACGCGAACGGAGCGCGCCTCGTCGTGGAAGGCGTCTGGGCCGATCCGCCCGGCCGCCGCCTCGCGCGCGAGGAACTCGTCGATCAGGAGCGTCCGCCCGGCCAGCCGCCGCGCCGCGGGCACGAGCGCCTTCTCGACGAGATCGGGGACCTCGTCGCGGAAGCCGAGGATCGCCGAGGGCTCGATGCCCAGAAGCGGGCTCGAGTCGGTGACGAGCGGATCGAGACGGCGGACGTTCTCCTCGGCGAGGGCCTTCGCCTCGCGGAGGAGCCCCTTCGAGAGCTGCGGCCGGCCGCTGGCGACATGGTCGGGAATCGTCACCTCCCAGCCGAGGCGCTCGAGCAGTTCGACCGCGCGGATTCCCACCGTCGCGTCGAGGGTGTCGGTGAACTCGTCGCAGAAGAGCCACACGCGGCCGAGCCTTCCGGGGACGCGCGGCCGGCGCCGCCACCAGGTGGAGAGCCGCGTGCCGTGGACGCGCGGCAGGCTGCGGCGCTGCGAGAAACCGAGCGCCCACTTGATGAGGTGCGAGGTTCCCGGCGCCGCGGCGAGGGCGTTGTGGAGCCAGGCGACGCGCGACGCCGCCGCGAAGGCCCGCGCCGAACCAGCCACGAGCCGCGTCCGCCAGGGGACGCCGTGGGCGTCCATCCAGTGCTGCTCCCACTCGCTCTTGAGCCGCGCCATGTCGACGTTCGAGGGGCACTCGCTCTTGCAGCCCTTGCAGGAGAGGCAGAGATCCATCACCTCCGCCAGCGCCGGCGTGGTCCAGGGGTTGGAGCCGGGCGCGCCGGAATGGCCGGCGAGCGCCTGGCGGAGGACGTTGGCCCGGGCGCGCGTGGTGTCCTTCTCGTCGCGCGTCGCCATGTAGCTGGGGCACATCGTCCCCCCCATCGCCGCCGACTTGCGGCACTGGCCGACGCCGCCGCACTTCTCCGCGGCCCGGAGCACCCCCTGCACGGCGGAGAAGTCGAACACCGTCTCGTGATGCGGCTCCGGCTCCCCCGGCACGATCCGCAATTGCGTGTCCATCGGCGGGGTGTCGACGATCTTGCCGGGATTGAGGATCCCCTGCGG
>CAWUOA010000491.1:0-2717 GCA_963923225.1 uncultured Planctomycetaceae bacterium | reverse complement strand
GTTCACCCACCGCGGCGCGTCACGCAGCGGCGTCTCGGAGGTCTTCGTGTGGGAGGAGTGAGCCGGCGATCCGCGGCCGCCGGTTGACACCGCGCCGCCCGAGCGAGGAGCATGATTCGGGAATACCTGGCCTTGCTTCTCGGGGGATTCGTCATGACTCGATCGTCGTCCGTGGCCGTGCCGGTGCCGGTGCTCCTCGTCCTCGGCGGGCTCGTGCTCGCGTCGGCCACGGCCCATGCCGAGGAGAAGGTGCTGATGAGCTTTCCCCGCTTCGGCATCGAGGCGACCCACCGCGTCGTGTCGGTCGACGCGGCGGCGCGCGAGGCGAGGATCGCCGCCACCGACGAACGATTCTTCTTCATGGTCTCCGAGGGGCCCTCGCTGCTCGTCGTGCCCTCCGCCGAAGGAGAGGATCCGGACACCGCCGTGCGCGTCGAGGTGACGGAGATCATGGAGGACGGCTCGCTCCGGGCCACGTTCGGTCCCGGGGCTGTTCAGGTCGTGCGGAAGGGCCCCGCCTATCTCGGTCGCCCCTTCGCCGGCGATCTCGCCGGCGGGCCCCCGAAGGCGGCTGCCACCAAGGCCGTGCGCGGCCTCCCCGACGTCGTTCGGCCGATGTCCTCCGAGGCGCCCGTGGCCGACGGCGACCGCCCCGGCGTGGACCCGCTGCAGGCCGCACGGGCTGCCGCCAGACGCGCGCAGTCGATGAACAATCTCAAGCAACTCGCACTGGCGTTCCACAACTACGTCGACGCCAACGACCGCTTTCCCCCGGCGGCGGTGATCGGCCCCGACGGCAAGCCGTGGCACTCGTGGCGCGTGCTCCTCCTGCCGTATCTCGATCAGGCGGGTCTCTACGAGCAATACGACTTCTCGCAGCCCTGGGACTCGCCGAAGAACCGGGAAGTGGCCGAGAAGATGCCGGCGCTGTTCCGCGACCCGGCCCGCGAGGGCCCCCCCGACTCGTTCACCGACTACGCAGCGATCGTCGGCGAGCGGTGCATCTTCCCCCCGGGCCTGGTGACGATGGAGAACGCGGACGATTTCCCCGCCTGTCTGATTCGCGCGAAGAAGATCTGGTTTGCCGGGGTCACCGACGGCACCTCGAACACGATCATGTTCGCCACGCTCGATCCGTCCCGGAAGGTGCCTTGGACGAAGCCCGAGGACATCGTCGTCGGGAGGGAGTTCGCCGGAGTCGGCGCTGCGGACGGGATCGGCGCCATCCATCCCGCGGGGGACGCGAAGGTGGGAATCGCCGCTTTCACCGACGGCTCGGTGCAGACCCTCGGCGACTCGACCGACGCCGAGACCATCCTCGCCCTCCTCACGCGCGACGGCGGCGAAGTGGTCGATCGCACGGCGCTGGTGACGCCGGGGGCGCCCGAACCGAGAAACGGTCCGCCGACGGTGAAGATCGTCGCCGGGGACGACGGCAGGCTGCGGGTCGAGGTGGAGTGACACTGGCCCCGCCGAGGAACCACCCATGAATGCCTTTCCACGCAGCCTCCTCATCGCCTCGATCGTCGCCTCGGCGTCGGTCGCGGCCGCTCCGCCGGCGACCGCCTGCTGCCCCGCCTGGCGCGCAGGCGCCATGGTGCGCATCGCCGACCAGCGGATCCTCGTCGCCTGGGATCCGGCGACGAAGGTCGAGCATTTCGTCCGCGAGGCCCGTTTCACCGACGCCCTGGGGGGCGGCGACGACTTCGGCTTCCTCGTGCCGACGCCGTCGGTGCCGGAGCTGGCCGAGGCCGACGGCCGGGTCTTCGACGCCCTGGCCGACGCGAGCCGGCCGGCGCTGGTCGAGGTGAACCGCCTCCGCCACCACTGGTCGCTCCTCGGCTCGCTCCTGCTCTCGCAGGAGAAGGCGACCCGCGCCGCCCTCGCCCTCGACGCCGCGCCGCCGCGAGCGGCCGTCGAGGTGGTGAAGACGGCTCGGGTGGCAGGCTACGAAGCGGCCGTGCTGCGGGCCGACGATCCCGAACTGCTCGGCAAGTGGCTTTCGGACAACGGCTACCAGTCGCGTCCCGAGCTCGTCGAATGGTCGCGGCCCTACGTGGAGAAGGGCTGGATGATCACCGCCTTCAAGTACGTCGGCGGGGGGAACCGCGTCGACGTCGCCGCCGTGCGGATGTCGTTCGTCACAGGCGCTCCCCTTTTCCCCTACCGGGTGCCGACCGACCAGATCGCCCCCGAGGGCCGCGGGAATCTCCTCCGCGCCTTCGTCGTCGGTCCGGGCCGGGCCTCCGGCACGCTCGGCGAGGGAGCGTCCTCCCGCCCCTGGTCGGGAGTCCGGCTGGCCTATTCGCGGCCGCTCTCGGCCGACGGCGGCTCCGCCGACCTCCTCGCCGCGGCGCTTCCCGAGGGGGCCGCGGCGGCGCTGGCCGACGCCTGGCTCACCACCTTCGAGGATTCCACCTGGCCGAGCGGCACTGACGACCTCGCCTTCGCCTTCGACGCGACGGCGAAGCCCTATCGGCAGGTCATCGAGCGGCCCGTCGACCGTGACGTGCTCATTCCACTCGACGCCCTCGCTCTCGCCGCAGCGGGCGTGGCCATGATGACCCTCCGCCGCCGGCCTGCCGGCTGAACACGCTCTGGGCCCGGTCTCGGCGGAGCGCGGATTTCGCGTCACCGTCTATCCCGCCGCGTGGCCTTCCCCCAGGAGCACGTGCGCGAGGACGGCGAAGGTCTTCGGATCGACGAGCCCCTCCGCG
>CAWUOA010000490.1:0-2728 GCA_963923225.1 uncultured Planctomycetaceae bacterium | reverse complement strand
GTCATCGAGGGCTTCTACGGCCCCCCGTGGAACGACGCCGAGCGCCGCACCCTGCTCGACTGGCTCGCCCGCTTCGGTCTCGACACCTGGCTCTTCGCCCCCAAGGACGACGCCTTCCACCGCGCCTCCTGGCGCGAGCCCTATCCGGCCGCGGAGGCTGGGCGGATCGGGGCGCTTCTGCGCGCGTGCGATTCGCGGGGCATCGACTTCGTGTGGGCGGTGAGCCCGGGCCTCGACATCCGCCACGCCGACGACGCCGACACCCACGCACTTCTCGCACGCTACGCCGAGCTCCACCGGCTCGGCTGCCGCTCCTTCGCCCTCCTCCTCGACGACATCCCCGACGCGCTCCATGCCGACGACGTCGCCCGCTTCGGCACGCTTGCCGCCGCACAGGCCCACGTCGCCAATGCCGCGATGGCATGGATCGAAGGGCACGTCCCCGGCGGCTCGCTCCTCCTCTGCCCCACCCCCTACTGCGACAGGATGCTCGCCGCGGGCTTGGGCGGCCCCGGCTACCTCGACGAGCTGGGGTCGCGGCTCCACCCATCGATCGACGTCCTCTGGACCGGTCCGGAGATCATCTCCGAGTCGATCACGCCCGAGGCGATCCGTCCCGTCGCGGCACGGCTCCGCCGCAAGCCGGTCATCTGGGACAACCTCTTCGCCGACGACTACGACGGCAATCGCTTCTTCACCGGCCCCTTCGCCGGCCGGCCGGCGGCGCTGCGGGACCACGTGGGCGGCGTGCTCCTCAATCCGAACAACGAACTGCCGCTGAACTTCCCCGCGATCCACGCCTTCGCCGCCTGGCTCCGTGGCGAGGCCGGCCTCGATCCCGCCGCCGCGCACCGGGCCGCCGTCCGCGACTGGCTCCCCGCCTTCGAGCTCCTCCCCGCCGCGCCGGGCCGGCCTCCGCGGGAGCCGGTGACCTTCGAGGATCTGCTCCTCCTCTCGGAGTGTTTTTATCTGCCTCACGGGCACGGCCCCGGTGCCGCGGCGCTGCTGGATGGTGCTTCGGGCCTCGTCGGCAAGCCGGCAGGCGCCTGGGGCGACGCCGAGCGCCGCGCGCTCGAGAGTGCGCGGCGGCTCAAGTCGCTCGGGGTTCGGCTCGCCGATCTCGCCGACCGCGGCCTGCTCCATGCGCTGTCGCGCCGCATCTGGCCGCTCCGCGAGGAGTGCACGCTCCTCCTCCACCATGCCGAGAACCGGCTCCGCGCCGCGCGCGGCGAGGCGGCGCGGCCGATCGACGACCATCTCCCCGGCACCTTCCGCGGCGGCTTCCTCGCGGAGCTCCAGGAGATCGTGCCGGTGCCCTGGGCGCCTCAAGACGCCCACGCCCATCCGCCGCACGCCGCGGCCTTCGTCATCCGCCCGGCGCGGCCGGAGGACGAGCGCGAGGCGCTCCGCGTCTGCCTCGAGACCGGCGACGACGGCGGCGACGGCACCCCGTTCTACCGCGACGATCCCGACGCCCTGGGGCGGATCTTCGTGAGCCCCTATTTTCGCTTCGCCCCCGATCTGGCCTGGGTGCTCGAGGACGACCGCGGCGTCTGCGGCTACTGCCTCGCCACGGCCGATTCGGAGGCGTTCTACGATCGCTACGAGAAGGAGTGGCGGCCGTCACTCATGGCCCGGTTCCCGGAGCCGACCGGCGCCCCGGCCGGCTGGACCCGGGCCCAGCAGGTCCACCGCCTCTACCACCACCCCGAGCACCTCGTCCCCGGCCCTCCGGGGCACTACCCCGCGCACGTGCACGTCGATCTCGTGGCCCGCGCGCAGGGCCGCGGCCTGGGCAAGCGGATGATGGGCCTGGTCCTCGACGAGCTCCGCCGACGCGGCGTGCCGGGGGTCCATCTCGGCGTCGGCACCGTGAACCGCCGCGCGCAGGCTTTCTACGGGAAGCTCGGCTTCGAGGAGCTCGGTCGCACCGGTGGCGCCGACGGCTGCACCTGGATGGGCCTCCGCTTCGACTCCCCTGCCACGGAGCGATCCCGATGACGACCGCCCCGCGGGCCTCGGGCGCGCTCGAGCGCCTCGCCGCACGGATCACGGCGCTCGCCGAGGCGCCGATCCCCTCGGCGATCCGCGCCGGCGTCGTGGCGGTCGTGCCACTGACGATCGTCGGCGGGCTGTTCATGCTCCTGGCCCATCCGCCCCATCCGGCGCTCGAGAAGGCCGTCGCCCCCTGGCAGACGCTCCTCGAGATTCCCGTGACGGCCACCTTCGGCCTCCTCGCCCTCTTCGTGGCGCTCGCCACCGCCCACGATCTCGCCGAGCGGCGCGGCCAGGACCGGCTCTCCGGCGTCGTCCTCGCCGGGGCGTCGTTCCTGCTCGTCTCCCTCGATCCGGCCACCGGCTCGCTCGACATGGCGCGCCTCGGATCGGCGGGGATCCTCGTGGCGATCCTCGTGGCGGTGGTGGCGGTCGAGGTGCAGGGGCTGCTCGCGCGGCGCGGCGCCGTGATCCGCATGCCGGGGGAGGTGCCGCGCGTCGTGGCGGAATCGTTCGCCTCGCTCGTTCCCCTGGCCGTGCTGCTGGGGGGCTTCTGGGTCGTGCGCTTCGTCCTCGGCTTCGATCTCGCCGAGGCCCTCGCCCGCCTCTTCCAGCCGCTGGTCTTCGCGCTCGACACCCTCCCCGGCATCGTCGTCTACGCATTCCTCGTGACGGCGCTGTGGAGCTTCGGCATCAACGGCGACAACGCCCTCGACACGGTCGTGGCGCCGGT
>CAWUOA010000489.1:0-2734 GCA_963923225.1 uncultured Planctomycetaceae bacterium | reverse complement strand
GGGAGCGGAGTGCGACATCGCAGCGGAGTCCTCGGCCGGACTGGCGGGCTGGCCGGCGGACGCTTCAGGGGGCCTTCGCGGGAGCGGCCAGGTAGCGGTCGAACCATTCCCCCATCGCCTCGAACATCTTCTTGTTGCCGGCGGCGTCGAAGCCGTGGGCGGCTCCCTTGATGACCAGGAGCTTCGTGTCGACGCCCGTCGCCGCGAAGGCCTCGTGGATCTTCTCGCTGTGCCACAGCGGCACGAGCTCGTCCTTGTCGCCGTGCACCAGGAGCGTGGGGGCGTCGTCCGCCGAAACCTGCTTGAGCGGCGACCAGGAGTCCCCCTGGTCGCGCGGGAACTTGAGCGCCGGGAAACGGTCGAGAAAGCCGGCCTGCGGGTCGAGGTAGGGGGCGAGGTCGGTGGGGGGGAAGATGGCCGCCACGGCGGCGACGCGAGGCTTGCCTCCCGGCTCCCCGCTTCCCGCGGCGTCGTTGGTGGTGGTGCCGAGCATCAGCGAGAGGTGGCCGCCGGCGCTGGCGCCGAAGACCCCCAACCGCCGCGGGTCGATCCCATGATCGGCGGCGTGCTCGGTGATGTGCGCGAGGGCCTTGCGGACGTCCCCCACGATCTCCGGGATGACGTATTTCGGGCTGCTGCCGTGGCGCACGGCACACACGGTGTAGCCGCGGTCGAGGAGCGGCTTGGTGAGGGGGGCCATCGCCGCGGGGGGCATCCACTGCGACACCCATCCGCCGCTGACCATGAACAACAGGCAGGGACGCGGTTCGTCGCCAGCCTCGCTCGGCCGGAAGACGTCGTAGGTGAGGGCGAGGCCGTCCTTGTGGCCGTAGACGACGTCGGGGGTGATCGTCACGCCGGGCCACGCCGACTCTTCGGCGGGCGTCCGGGTCGAAAAACCGACGACGAGGAGGAGGGCCGCGAGCACGACCGATGGGAGCGTGTTCATGGGAGATTCCTGGCCGCGCGGATGCGGCGGATGAGGGCGCTGGTGGAGGCGTCGTGGCGGAGATCGGGCGAGGCGGGGCTCTCGAGCTCGGGAAGGATCCGGCCGGCCAGCACCTTTCCCAGTTCCACGCCCCACTGGTCGAAGCAGTTGATTCCCCACACCGCGCCCTGGGTGAACACGCTGTGCTCGTAGAGGGCGACGAGCGCCCCCAGCACCGACGGGGTGAGGCGGTCGTAGAGGATGGTGCTCGAGGGAACGTCGCCGGGGAACTCGCGATGGGGGACCAGCCTGGCCGGAGTGCCTTCCGCGGCGACTTCGGCGGCGGTCTTGCCGAAGGCCAGTGCCTCCGACTGCGCGAGCATGTTCGCCAGCAGCATCGCTTGATGGCGTCCCAGCGGATTGAGCGAATGGATCCCGCCGAGGAAATCGCAGGGGATCGAGTGCGTCCCCTGGTGGATGAGCTGGTAGAAGGAGTGCTGGCCGTTGGTGCCCGGCTCGCCCCAGACCACGGGCCCCGTGGGGCAGCCCACCTCGGTGCCGTCGACGCGCACCCGCTTGCCGTTGCTCTCCATGGTGAGCTGCTGGAGGTAGGCGGGGAAGCGCTTCAGGTACTGCTCGTACGGGAGCACCGCCATCGTCGGCGAGCCACGGAGGCTCGTGTTCCACACCGTCAGCAGGCCGTGGAGAACCGGGAGATTCCCGGCGAAGGGGGCGGTGCGGAAGTGGCGGTCCATCGCCCGGAATCCGCCGAGCAGCTCGCCGAACCGTTCCGGTCCCACGGCGATCATCGTCGACAGCCCGATGGCCGAGTCCATCGAATAGCGGCCGCCGACCCAGTCCCAGAAACCGAACATCGCCTCGGTGTCGATGCCGAACCGGGCCACTTCCGCGGCGCTCGTGGAGACGGCCACGAAGTGCTTCGCCACCGCCGCCGCGTCCCCCCCGTGGCTCGCCAGGAGCCATTCCCGGGCGGTGTGGGCGTTGGCCATCGTCTCCTGCGTGGTGAACGTCTTCGAGGAGACGATGAACAGCGTCTCCGCGGGATCGAGGCCGGTCACCGCTTCGGCGAAATCGGTGCCGTCGACGTTGGAAACGAAGCGAAATCCGATGTCTCGGGAGGCGTAGTGCCGCAGCGCCTCGTACGCCATGACCGGCCCGAGGTCCGATCCGCCGATGCCGATGTTCACCACCGTGCGGATCCGGCGTCCGGCATGGCCGACCCACCGACCCTCCCGCACCGCCCTGGCGAACGCCGCCATCCGTGCGAGCACCGCGTGGACCTCGGCCACCACGTCGGTCCCATCGACCTCGAAGGCATCCTCGGGGGCGGCGCGGAGAGCGACGTGCATGACCGCGCGTTGCTCGGTCGAATTGATCCGCTCGCCCCGGAACATGGCCTCGATCTTCTGCCGCAGGTCGACCTGTTCGGCGAGATCCAAAAGGCCGCTGAGGATCGAGTCGTCGATCAGCTGCTTCGAATAATCGAAGACCAGACCGGCTGCCTCGGCGGTGAAGCGGGACGCCCGCGTCGCATCGGCGGCGAACAGTCCCCGCAGCGTCCCGCGGTCGGAAACGCGCTCGGTCTCTGCGGCGAGAAACTGCCAGGCCGGGAGGAGGGTGACGGCGAACGGGGACATGAAAAACCGCTCGAAAAAGGGAGGCAGCGACTCGAGACGCCCGACACGAGGGGCGGGTGCCGGCCCATGCTAGCAGTCCGTGCGGAAACCGTGCCGCAGCTCGGGGGGGAGCCCTCCGATAAGCGGGGCTGCCGAGGCCACGGGGAGG
>CAWUOA010000488.1:0-2739 GCA_963923225.1 uncultured Planctomycetaceae bacterium | reverse complement strand
CGCACCGTCCGGGTCGGTCCGCAGGGCGCCGACGTCTCCTCGACGATCGGGCCGTGCGCCGACTCGCCGACGACAGGGGCCCCCCCGGCGTGATCGCCGGAGAGGACGCTCTGCGCGGCCTCGGAACACTCCTCGGCGGCCGGCCCGGAGATCGAGTCGTCGGCGCGGAGCACCGGCGACACGACCCAGGCGAGGACCAGCAGCCAATTCAACCACGTGGTCTTCATGCATGCCGCCCCTCACGGGGCGACTCCTGGAAAAAGGAACGAAACTCTTGGGGACGTGGGGGCAGGCTTTCCCACGCTCAGAAAGGATCGGCCACAAATCCCCCGCAGGTTGACCACTCACCGCAGGCGATTCCCCTTTTCCATCCTTCCAGTGCCGCTACATCCGCTACAGATTCCGGACCGGCGCTCGGTCGCGGCCTGCCCAGGGGAGGCGGTCGGGACCCGGCCTTCCTGTCCCGCACCGTGTGAACGGCGAGGGAAACGGCCGTTTTTCCGGATCGCAGCGTCCGCCGAGGCCCCTCCGCCGCGTTGCGGGGGGGAGGGAGCCGGGGGTAGAGTTCGGGCGTTCCGAACCCCCCGTACGGTCGCCCCATGCCCGATTCGCGCACGCCGCCCGGCGACCAGCCTTCCGACCAGACCGTGCCGAAGGTGGTGGTGAGCCGGCTGAGCCTGTACCTGCGCGAGTTGCAGCGCATCCAAGCCGACGGCCAGCAGACGATCTCGTCGAGCCGCCTCGGCCAGCTCCTCGGGTTCAGCGACGCTCAGGTGCGGAAGGATCTCGGCTTCTTCGGGCAGTTCGGGTATCCCGGCGTCGGCTACCGCTGCGACGAACTGATCCACGCCATGCGCGACATCCTCGGCACCAACCACGCCTGGCCGGTGGTGATGGTGGGGGTGGGCAACCTCGGCCAGGCACTGCTCGGCTACCGGGGCTTCGGCCGGCAGAACTTCACCATCGTGGCCGCCTTCGACGCCGACCCGGCGAAGATCGGCACCGTGGTCCAGGGGATCGCGATCCGCGACCTGGCCGAGCTGCCGGAGGTGGTCCGCCGGCAGGGGGTGCGTCTGGGGATGATCGTGGTGCCCGCGCCGCGGGCCCAGGAGGTGGCCGATCGGATGGTGGCCGCCGGGATCGAGGGGATCGTGAACTTCGCCCCGGTGACCCTCTCCCTCCCGCCGCACGTGGAGACGGTGGCGGTCGACCTGGCCATCGAGCTCGAGCAGCTCTCCTTCGCGGTCACCAGCCGCCACGCCCGCGGCGGCGACGCGGACGACCCGGCCGTCCCAGTCGCGCGCTGAGTGCCGCCCGCTCCGACGGGCCCGGTTCGGCCCGGCCGCGTCGGGTATGCTGATCGGGGGCCGTCTTCGCGCCCGATACCCGGTGGTGTAACGGTAGCACAAGGGATTTTGGTTCCCTTTGTCTAGGTTCGAATCCTAGCCGGGTAATCCGCACTCGCTCGCGCCATGACCACTCACGAGACCGGGCCGAGCCCCGACCCCGCCGGGCCGCACGACGGCGGCCGCTCGATCGACGACCCCTTCCGCGCCGCGCGCGAGGCCGAGGGCGTCCTCCGCTGTCCCTACCAGGGGGAGGAGATCCCGATCCTCCTTCGGCACGAGGAGGTCCGCCGGGCGGCGAAGGACTGGCACACCTTCAGCTCCGACGCCCCCTTCCGCGTGCCGATCCCGTCGGAGGAATCGCTCCGCTCGGTGCGGCAGCTGCCGATCGAGGTCGATCCCCCCGACCATGGCGACTACCGGGCGCTCGTCGAGCCCTTCTTCCTCCGCGCCAAGACCCCGCCGTTCATCGCCCGGATCGGCGAGATAGTCGACGATCTGGTGTCGGCGGCCCTCGATTCCGGATCGGTCGAGATCGTGGAGGGCTTCGCGCTGCCGCTGCAGTCGCGGGCCCTGGCCGTGCTCCTCGACGAGCCCGACTCCGAAGCCGACGTCTACATCGGCTGGGGAGTCCACGTCTTCCATGGCGACGACGGGCAGGCGAAGGCGAAGCGGCTCGAGAGCTACCTCAACGCCCGCTTCGACCGGGCGATCGCCTCGCCGGGGAGCGACTTCTTCAGCACGCTGGCGCGCGCGGAGTTCCGCGGGAGGAAGCTCACGCGCGAGGAGCTCCTCGGCTTCGCGAACCTCGCCTTCGCGGGGGGCCGCGACACGATCATCCATTCGGTGGCCTGCGCCGTCGGCCACATGGCGGAGGTCCCCGCCGACTTCGCCTTCCTCCGCGCCGATCCCGAGCGGATCGTGCTCGCCGCCGAGGAGCTGTTCCGCGTCTTCATGCCGCTGTCGCACATCGGCCGCGTCTGCCCGGTGGCCACCGACGTCCACGGCCGGGAAGTCCCCGCCGGCGGCCGCGTCTCGCTGGGGTGGGCCTCGGCGAACCTCGACGCGAGCGTGTTCGAGGACCCCGCCGCCATCCGCCTCGACCGGCGTCCGAATCCGCACGTCTCCTTCGGATTCGGCCCCCATCTGTGCCTCGGCGCCGCCCATTCGCGGACGGTGATGAAGGCGCTGCTGGGCGCGCTCTGCAGGCGCGTGGGGGCGATCGAGCTTTTGCGGAAGCGCGACCGGGTCGAGCACGCCGCGGCCTACGACCGGACGCTCGGCTACGACGAGCTCGTGGTGCGTTTCCTGCCGGCAGGCGAAGCCTGACGCCCCGCGCCCGGCCCTGCGTCGTCACTTCCCGGCGTCGGGGGCCGCTTCGAAGTAATCGGTC
>CAWUOA010000487.1:0-2757 GCA_963923225.1 uncultured Planctomycetaceae bacterium | reverse complement strand
AATACGATCCTCGTGAAGATCTGCCAGGACGAGCAGCGCCGGCCCTGGACGACCGAGTGGGAGTTCCAGCTCCGCGTCTGCGACGAGGTGGGGACGGCGATCCACCCCACGCCCACACCCGCACGCTGACCCACGCGTCCGATCGGCTCCGCTCCCAAAGCCCTCCGAACCCAGCCCGGAGACCGTCATGCCCCGCCTCCCCACGCTCCTTCTCTCCGCCGCGCTGCTCGCGGCCGCGACGACGCTCCCGGCCGACGACTGGCTCGCCTTCCGCGGTTCCGGCGGCTCGAGCCGGGTGAAGGAGGGATCGCTTCCGGTCGAGCTCTCGGCCGCCGACGTACGCTGGTCGACCGACCTGCCGGGCCGCGGCCTCTCCGGCGTGCTCGTCGTCGGCGACCGGGCGTTCGTGACCACCAGCGACGGCCCCACGCAAGACCGGCTCCACCTGGTCTGCCTCTCGACCGAGACCGGCAAGATCCTCTGGGACCGGCAGGTGTGGGCGACCGGACGGACGATGTGCCACCCCAAGACGAGCGTCGCCGCTCCCACCCCCTGCAGCGACGGCGAGCGGGTGTACGCGATCTTCTCCTCGAACGACGTCGTCTGCTACGACCTCGACGGCAACCTCCAGTGGCTCCGCGGGATCGGCTTCGACTACCCCAACGTCAGCAACAGCCTGGGGATGTCGAGCTCGCTGCTGGTGACCGGCGACACGGTGATCGTCCCGGTGGAGAACGACAGCGAGTCGTACTCCCTCGGCCTCGACGCCGCCACCGGCGCGACCCGCTGGAAGCTCGACCGGCCCAAGGCCGCCAACTGGACCTCCCCGGTGATCCTCGCCCCGGGCCTGGTGGCCCTGCAGTCGAAGACGGGCGTCGAGGCGATCCGCGCCGCCGACGGCTCCACGGCATGGAGCTACGCCGAGGGGGCCGACACGGTCTCGTCGAGCGCGCTTGCCGACGGCGTCCTCTACGTGCCGAGCAACGGCGTCACGGCGCTCGAGCTCGACCCCTCCGATCCGGCGAAGCCGCCGAAGCAGGCCTGGCGCGAGAACACCCTCGCCCCCTCCACCGCCAGCTGCGTGGTGGGCGCCGACGCCGTCTACTGCATCAACGGCGCCGGGGTGCTGACCGCCGGCGACCGGGCCACCGGGAAGCGCCGCTGGCAGCTCCGCCTCAAGGGGCCCTTCAGCGGCACTCCCGTCACCGACGGCCGGCACCTGTGGGCGGTGAACGAGGCGGGGCTCGTGCAGGTGGTGGAGCTGGGTGAGAAGGAGGGGAAGGAGGTCGCCACCCTCGATCTCGGCGACGAGATCCTCTGCAGCCCCGCCGTCGCGTCGGGCGCGCTGTACGTCCGCAGCAACAGCAAGCTCACCAAGATCGGCAAGTGACGCCCGCCCCGGGCGCGGAACCGCCCCGCGGTCGCGCGGCGCGGCCGGCACGGATCGCCATGCAGCTCCCGCGCTACCTGAACCGCCGCGACGTCGTCGATCTGGTGCGGCTGGCGACGCCGGTGGCCCTCTCGCGCACGAGCTTCATGCTCATGGGCCTCACCGACGCCGTCGTGCTCGCGCGCCACGCGCCGGCCGAGCTGCCGCACGTCCTCAACGCCTTCCTGCCGGTGGGCGTGGCGATGGGCTTCGGCCTCGGGCTCGTGACCGGCGTGCAGGTGCTCACCGCCGAACTCTGCGGGGCGGGCCGCGAGGCGGAGACCGGGCGGATCGTGCGGCGCGGGCTGGCGGTGGCGCTGGCCTACGGCGTGGCCTCGGCGGCGGTCTGCATCGTCGTCGCCACGGGTCTCTTTCGCTTCCTCGGCTTCGACGAGGCCTTCACCGAGGCCACGGCCCGCTGCACCCGTGTTCTCGCCTGGGGACTGCCGGCCCACATGCTCTTCAACGCCTGCGCCTGTTACCTCGAGGCGCTGCGGCGGCCGCTGGTGGTGACGGCGATCGGCGCGGCGGCGGTGGCCGCGAACCTGTTCCTCGATCTCGCCCTCGTTCCCTCCCAGGGCGCGGCGGGGGTGGCCTGGGCGACGACCCTCTCGCGGGTCGGGATGGCGCTGGTGGCGATTCTGGTCGTGGTGCGGGGGACGCCGGCGCTGTCACGCCGCGGGAGCACGGTGCCGGGGGAGTTCGCCCGGCAGAACGGCGTCGGGCTCGGGGCGGGGCTGGCGAACGTCGCCGAGTGGGGGAGCTTCAACCTCACCCACGTCATCGCCACCCTCTCGAGCATCGACGCCGGGGCGCTGTGGGGATTGACCGTGCAGATGATGGGCTCGGTGTTCATGATCTACGTCGGCCTGGGCAGCGCCACGAGCGTGCGCGTCGCCGAGCGCTTCGGCAGGGGGGACCGGGAGGGGGTGGCCGACGCGTCGCGGCTCGGCCTGGCGGCGGCGATCGTCGTGGGGACGGCGCTGGGCCTGGCGGTGTGGGCCACGAGCGGGACGCTCGCACGCGTGAGTCTGGCGGCGGAGGGGGAAGGCCTGGAGCCCGGCCTCGGCGACGGTGCCCGGCTCGCGCCGCTGCTTGCGCGCCTCCTCGCCGCGGCCGCACTGGTGACGCTCTTCGACGGCCTCCAGGGGGTGGCGTCGATGGCGCTTCGCGCCCGGGAGGTGGTGTGGGCGCCGACGGCGATCCACGTCGGCTCCTACGCGGCGGTGATGGTGCCGCTGTGCTGGTGGCTGGCGCTCGGCGAGGGGCCCGGCCGGGGGATGGGGGTGCTGTCTCTTATACACATCTCCGAGCCCACGAGACCAGAG
>CAWUOA010000486.1:0-2767 GCA_963923225.1 uncultured Planctomycetaceae bacterium | reverse complement strand
CTGTTCGAGCCAACGGATGACCTCGTCGGCGAGCGTCTCCGGGTCGCGCCTGTCGGAGTCGACGACCAGTTCCGCCGCCAGCGGCTCCTCGTAGGGATCGTCGATGCCCGTGAAGCCCTTGATCTCCCCGGCGCGGGCCTTCTTGTAGAGCCCTTTGGGATCGCGCGATTCGCAGACCTCGAGCGGCGCCCGGACGTGGATCTCCACGAAGTCTCCCGGCGGGAGCATGGCCCGCACGGCGTCGCGATCGCGCCGATAGGGGCTGATGAAGGCCGTCAGCGCCACGATGCCCGCCTGCGCGAAGAGCTCCGCGACGGCGCCGATGCGGCGGATGTTCTCCTCGCGGTCCTGCGGGCCGAAGCCGAGGCCGAAACGGGCGGCGAAGGCCTCGCCGTGGCGTTCACGGAGGAGCCCCGGCGCGGCGTTGAGCCCGAGGCGGACGTTGTCGCCGTCGAGGACGAAGCTCCGCACGCCCATTCCGTGCAGCCGGCGGTCGACGGCGTTGGCCAGCGTGCTCTTGCCGCAGCCCGACAGCCCGGTGAACCACAGCACGCAGCCCTTGTGGCCGGCGGCCCGTTCCCGGTCCTCGCGGCTCACCGCGTGCGCGTGCCAGCGGACGTCGACCTTCTCTTCCGGCATCCTCCGCCCTCCCAGGCGACGCGTGAGGCGGCCCGCGGCCGCGATTCAATCCCAGCCGTCGAGCGTCACCGTGCAGGTGAATCGCTGCGGCACCTTGCCGGCGATCGCCCGCTCGACCTCCACCTCGATGCGGTCACCGGGGGCGTGCCCGCCGACGAACTCGGTGAGGCCGTCGAAGTTCTTGATCGCCACGCCGTCCATCGAGAGGACGACGTCGCCGATCTGGATCCCCGCCTTGTCGGCGGCCGAACCGGCGACCACCTGGGTGATCTGGCAGGGGCCGATGAGCCGCTGCCCGCCGACGCCGAGCTTGCCCCCCTTGCGGACGTCGATGTCGGCATTGGGAAAGCGTGCGGCGAGGGCGGCGACCGCCTCGTCGCCGATGCCGGTGCCGTAGAGCTGAATGTTGTCGAGGCCGCGGAGTCGGCCGAGGATGGCGAGAATCGGTGCGTCGACCTTCACGCCGTGCAGGTGGACGCGGCGGAGGTTTCGAAGCCTGGGGAGCAGACGGAAGTCCGCCGACTCCCCCTGCCACTCGGAGCCGATCGTCACACCCAGGCCACGTGGGCCCCCGGCGATGAGACCGTCGGACAGCTTCGCCCCCAGCCCCTCGAGGCGTTCCTGAGCCGCCTCGTGCATCCCCATCTGGTGGAACTCGAGCGACGTCGAGGCCAGCTGCGCCACCGGCCCGGGCGGGCCCTCGGCGAGCGTCTCGAGCGTGCGTTCGGCCTCGAGCGCCACTGCCGAACCGTCTCCCCCCTCCCCGAACGCCCGGTCGGGATCGAGGAATCCGCCGAGGAGGTCGATCGCCCGGCTGGCCACCTCGAGATCGTCCGCCGCGGCGGCTGCGGCGAGCGCCGCGAGGGCCTCGGGGCCGGCCGCGGCGAGTTGCCGGCTGGCCGCTTCACGCTGCGCGAATTGATCCGACCCGAGCTGGGCGATCCATTCCGCGATGGCGGCGGGAGGCTCGTCCCCCCGTGAGGCGGGTAGGAAGAGAGCCACGGCCGAGACGGCGAGCACCCCGAGCACCCGCGCGGCGGCGGGGAGGGGCGAGAGCGACGCAAAGGGGGTGAAAATCGGTCGCACGGCTGAATCCTCGGCCTCCGGCAGGATATGACTATAACGAATCGGTCCCCAGGCACCCCATGGCCCTTCCACTCCCTCCCGCGTCCCCGGCCGGCACTCCGCCGCCCCCGCCGCTCCCCATGACGGCCGACGAGGTCCGTGCGCGCGGCTGGGACGCCGTCGACGTCGTCCTCGTCACCGGCGACGCCTACGTCGATCACCCCAGCTTCGCCAACGGGCTCCTCGCCCGGCTCCTCGAGGCGGCGGGCTGGCGCGTGGCGGTGCTCGCGCAGCCCGATTGGCGCGGCTGCGACCCCTGGCGCGCCTTCGGCCGCCCCCGCCTGTTCTTCGCGATCTCGGCGGGCAACATGGACTCGATGATCAACCACTACACCGCCAACAAGAAGGTGCGCAACGACGACGCCTACTCCCCCGGCGGGCGTATCGGCTGTCGCCCCGACCGGGCCACGCTCGCCTACTGCCAGCGTGCCCGCGAGGCGTTCCCGGGGGTGCCGGTGGTGGCCGGCGGCGTCGAGGCCTCCCTGCGCCGCATCGCCCACTACGACTACTGGAGCGACACCGTCCGCCGCTCCATCCTCCTCGACTCGAAGGCCGATCTCGTGGCCTTCGGCATGGGGGAACGCACGATCCTCGAAATCGCCCGCCGCCTCGACGCCGGGCAGACGCCGCGCGACCTCCGCGACCTGCGCGGCGTCGCCTACCGCCTGGGAGCCAGCGAGACTCCCCCCTCGGGCGCCGACACCGTCGAGCTGCCGTCGGCCGAGGAGGCGGCGAAGGATCCGATCGCGTTCTGCACGATGACGCGGATCTCGCATCACGAGACCAATCCCCACAACGCCCGCCGGCTCGTGCAGCGTCACGGACGCGAGACGGTGGTGGTCAATCCGCCCGCCCTTCCGCTCGACGAAGGGGAGATGGACCGCGTCTACGCCCTTCCCTTCACGCGGCGTCCGCACCCGTGCTACGGCGACGCCCGCATCCCCGCCTTCGAGGTGGTGGAGCACAGCGTCCAGATCATGCGCGGCTGCTTCGGCGGCTGCAC
>CAWUOA010000485.1:0-2767 GCA_963923225.1 uncultured Planctomycetaceae bacterium | reverse complement strand
GACGTCCTGGACCGGCACGTCGCGGCCGACCGGCCCAGAGGGCTCGCCGCGGCCTCCCTCCGCCGACGGCCCGGCTCCGCCGCCAGCCCACGCTTGCGGACGGACACCGTCACCGTCCTTGCGGCGCCGGAACACCGACCCTCCTCCCGCCCGGCGACTCAGGCCTTGGCGGCCTTCTTCGCCGCGGCCTTCTTCGCCGTGCCGGCGGCGATCGCCGCCTCGTCGCGCTTCTCGCGGAGACGCACCGCCTTGCCGACGCGGTCGCGGAGGTAGTAGAGCTTCGCGCGACGCGAGACGCCGGAACGCTTCACCTCGATCTTGGCGATCTTGGGCGAGTGGAGGGGGAACTTCCGCTCCACCCCCTCGCCGGCGACGATGCGCCGCACCGTGAACATCTCCCGGCTCCCCGAGCCGCTGCGGGCGATGACCACGCCGTTGAAAATCTGAATGCGTTCCTTTTCACCCTCGAGGATGCGGGTGTGGACGTCGACGGTGTCGCCGATCTCGAACTGGGGGACTTCGGTCTTGAGGCTCGAGGCCTCGACGAGGGCGAGGGTCTTCTGGCTCACGGCGCGCTCCTTGGTGTTTCACAGGCCCGGGGCTCCGGTGCCTTGGACGAGGGGGTGGAAGGGGTTGACGGTGTGCAGGTCGACGGCACGGCGGAGGCGACCGAGACGCGGCTCTCGGCGGTGCCGTCGCGGCGCCGGGTGGCGGCGACGGCCTGTTCGTGACGCCAGGTGGCGATCCGGCGGTGATCGCCGGAGAGGAGGATCTCCGGCACCCCCATGCCGCGGAACTCGCGGGGGCGCGTGTACTGCGGACCCTCCACGAGCCGGCCGGGGTTGGAGAACGAATCCTGACGAGCGCTTTCCTCGTCCCCGAGCACTCCGGGAACCAAGCGGGCGACGGCATCGACGACCACCATCGCCGCCACCTCGCCCCCGGAGAGGACGAAGTCCCCCACCGAGATCTCCTCGGCGGAGAGCGCCTCCCGGACACGGGCGTCGAAGCCTTCGTAACGTCCGCACACCAGGACGATCCGCCGCCGCCGCGACAGCTCCTCGACGAGCTCCTGCGTCAGCCGGCGGCCGCCGGGGGTGAGGAGGCAGACCGACCCGGCGGGGGCGTCGGCCGGCCCGTCGGCGAGCACCTTCTCCGCGCAGGCCACCACCGGACCGGGCATGAGGAGCATCCCCGGACCGCCGCCGAAGGGGCGATCGTCGACCTGGCGATGGACCCCCTCCGCGAAATCGCGGATGTTCGTCACGCGGATGTCGAGCAGGCCCGAGGCGCGGGCCGCCCCGAGAAGGCTTCCGGCGAGGAAGCCCTCGAACATCTCGGGGAAGAGGGTGAGGATGTCGATGCGCATGGCACGACCATGGCGGCCCGGATGGACGGGGGATACAGGCGCGAAGGCGATCAGCCCTCGGCCGGCGCTTCGGCGGCGGGAGCCTCGGCCACGGGAGCCTCGGCCGCCGGCGCATCAGGCGCCTTCACCTCGGGCACGAACACCGGAGCACCGGCGTCGGGGACGATCTTCGGGAGCTTGAGCTTCGCGCGGGCGAGCTCCATCTCCTTCACGCGCGTTCCCTTCGTTCCGTACTTCTTGATCAGCACGCGGACGGCGTCGCTCGGCTTGGCGCCGACCGAGAGCCAGTACTCGATGCGGGCGCCGTCGAGGGTGCACCGGGCGTCGGTGTCGGGCACTGCGGGATCGTAGGTGCCGAGCTCCTCGATCACGCGGCCGTCCCGCGGGCTGCGCTTGTCGGTCGCGCAAATCCGATAGAAGGCGCGGTTCTTGCGCCCCATCCGCTTCATCCGAATCGCCACTGCCACGGTCGAAATCTCCGATTGAGCTGTAAAAAGCCGGGCCTCGCAGTTTATCGCGGCGGCGCCGGAACGAAAGCCCATCTCGTTCCAGGGCCGTGCCGGGGGGTGTTTTCGGCCGGATCGCCCGCCCGGAATCGCCATTTTCCCCGTTTTTTCGCACCGGCATGGACGCCGCCGACGCCTCCTTTGAAAGAATGGGGGGGTCGCGTGCCCGCCCCCCGTGATCCCCACTCGCTCCCGTTCCCCCCCGAGGCCCCCATGGCGACCGGGCTGATTCACTCCCCCGTCTCGCTCCTCCACGACACCGGTCCCGGCCATCCGGAGCGGCCGGCCCGGATCGCGGCGGTCCTCGACCGGCTCCGGACGGACGGGCTGCTCGATCGCTGCACGCCGCTCGAACCCCGGCGGGCGACGGAGGAGGAACTGCTCCGCGTCCATTCCGGGAACTACCTGCGAATCGTGCGCGAAGACATCGCCGGGGGGCTCGCCGTCCTCTCCACCGGAGATACGGCGATCGCCGGCCAGCCCTCGCTCGAAGCGGCGCTGACGGCTGCCGGCAGCGTGCTCGCGGCGGTCGATGCGGTGGCCTCCGGAACCGTGGCCCGCGCCTTCGCCGTCGTCCGCCCGCCGGGGCACCATGCCACGCCGACGAAGGGAATGGGGTTCTGTGTCTTCAACTCGGTGGCGCTCGCCGCCCGTCACGCCCAGGCGCACCACGGCATCGAGCGCGTCCTCGTCGTCGACTGGGATGTCCACCATGGCAACGGCACGCAGGACGCCTTCTACGACGATCCGAGCGTGCTCTTCTTCGACACACACCAGTCCCCCCTCTACCCCGGCACGGGGGGCGCCGACGAGACAGGGGCCGGCGCGGGCGTCGGCTTCACGATCAATCGCCCCTTTCCGGCAGGTGCCGGGGCCCGCGAGATCCTCGGGG
>CAWUOA010000484.1:0-2768 GCA_963923225.1 uncultured Planctomycetaceae bacterium | reverse complement strand
CCGACACGCTCGTCGGCACCGACAGCCATACCACGATGATCAACGGCCTGGGCGTCGTCGGCTGGGGCGTCGGCGGCATCGAGGCGGAGGCGGTGATGCTCGGGCAGGCGCTGTCGCTGCTGCTGCCCGAGGTGGTCGGCTTCGAGCTCACCGGCGAGCTCCCCTCCGGCGCCACCGCCACGGATCTCGTGCTCACCGTCACCGAGATCCTCCGCAAGGCGGGCGTGGTGGGGAAGTTCGTCGAGTTCTTCGGCTCCGGCCTCGAGCGGATGAGCCTCGCCGACCGGGCCACGATCGCCAACATGGCGCCGGAGTACGGGGCCACGATGGGCTTCTTCCCGGTCGACGCCGAGACGCTCGCCTACCTCCGCCTCACCGGCCGGCCGGCGGGTCAGATCGAGCTCGTCGAGCGGTACACGAAGGAGCAGGGGCTGTTCCGCACGGCGGGGGCGCCGGTGCCGCAGTTCACCTCGCGGCTGTCGCTGGATCTGTCGACGGTCGTCCCCTGTCTGGCCGGCCCCAAGCGGCCGCAGGACCGGGTGGCCCTCGACGCGGTGAAGAAGACCTTCGCCGAGTCGCTCACGAGCCCGACGGCCAAACGCGGCTTCGCGCTCGAGGGAGCGGCGCTCGACCGCACCGGCACGGTCCACGGGAAGGGGGGCGACTCGACGATCGGCCACGGCGCCGTCGTCATCGCCGCCATCACCAGCTGCACCAACACCAGCAACCCCAGCGTGATGGTGGCCGCGGGGCTGCTCGCGCGCAAGGCGGTGGCGCGCGGCCTCGCCGTCAAGCCGTGGGTGAAGACGAGCCTCGCCCCCGGATCGCGCGTCGTCACCGACTACCTCGAGAAGGCCGGGCTCGCCGCCGATCTCGACGCCCTCGGCTTCGAGACGGTGGGCTACGGCTGCACCACCTGCATCGGCAACTCCGGCCCGCTCCCCGACGCCGTCGCCAAGGCGATCCACGACGGGGATCTCGTCGCCGCGGCGGTGCTCTCCGGCAACCGCAACTTCGAGGGACGCGTCAATCCGCACGTGAAGGCCAACTGGCTGGCGAGCCCGCCGCTGGTGGTGGCCTACGCCCTGGCCGGAACCACCGACGTCGATCTGGCGAAGGAGCCGATCGGCACCGGCTCCGACGGGAAGCCGGTCTTCCTCCGCGACATCTGGCCGACGGCCGAGGAGGTGCGGCGCACGGTCGAGGCGTCGGTGCTTCCGGGGCAGTTCCAGTCGCGCTACGATCGTGTCTGGGAGTCGAACCCGCGCTGGAACGCCGTCCCCACGAGCACCGGCGAGCTCTACGACTGGGACGCCGCGAGCACCTACATCCAGGAGCCGCCGTTCCTCGCCGACCTGACCCGCGAGGCCCGTGTCCCGGAGAGCGTGAAGGGGGCCCGGGTGCTCCTGGCGCTCGGCGACAGCGTGACCACGGACCACATTTCCCCCGCGGGGAGCATTTCCAAGAGCAGCCCTGCCGGCCATTTCCTGCAGGAGCACGGCGTCGGCCCGGTCGACTTCAACAGCTACGGCGCCCGCCGCGGCAACGACCGGGTGATGACGCGCGGCACCTTCGCCAACATCCGCATCCGCAACCTCCTCGTGCCGGGCACGGAGGGGGGGGTGACCCGGCTGCTGCCCGGCGCCGAGGTGATGCCGGTGTACGACGCCGCCATGCGGTACAAGGCCGCGGGCACGCCCCTGGTGGTCCTCGCCGGCACCGAATACGGCACCGGCAGCTCGCGCGACTGGGCGGCGAAGGGGACGATGCTCCTCGGCGTGCGGGCGGTGCTGGCGGCGAGCTTCGAGCGCATCCACCGTTCGAATCTGGTCGGCATGGGCGTGCTGCCGCTGGTGCTGCCCAAGCCGTGGCACGAGCTGGGGCTCACCGGCGAGGAGACGTTCGACGTCCCCTTCGAGGGGCTCGCGCCGCGTTCGACGGTGCAGGTCACGGCCACCCGGCCCGACGGGTCGAAGACCGTGATCCCGTGCCTCGCGCGGATCGACACGCCGGTGGAGCTCGACCAATTCCGCTCCGGCGGCATCCTCCCCTTCGTGCTCCGCAAGCTCCTCGGCGAGTGACGTCCGCGGCCGCCGGCGCGGGGCCCCCGCACCGGCCCGATCGGCGCCTCCGTTTCCATCGTCACGTCCTCCGGGACGCGCGCCATTTGCCATTCCGCGGTTTTCCCGGGGAGCGGCGCGGGGGCGGTGCCCCGCGCCTTTCGCGGCTGCGGCGCGAGGGGGGAGAACGAACGCCGGGCGTGTTGTAGAGTGCGGCCGCCGTGAGGCGGTCACGGCGGACGGCGCGTGGGAGACGCGCCGGCCGGCGGCGCCGGGGGAAGTCCGGCGCGGCGGAGCGGGCGCGACGCAGGCGTCCAGGAGGGGCCCCATGGCACGCGACACCACGAGCGCAGGACCCGCGACCGGGGGGATCCGGGGCCCGTCCCAGGAGCCGTTCGTCCGATCGCGGTCCCGCGCCGCGATCATGCGTCTGGTGCTCCGGGAGCTCGACCGGGTCCGCACCCCGGGCGTCTCCCGCACGCTCTCCGATCGGGCGACGCTCGACGAGGCCGGCATCGACCAGGCCGGCTTCCTCGACGCGGTGACGCGCATCGAGGGGTGCTACGAGATGCGCTTCCGCCAGGAATGGCTGCGCGACATCCGCACCTGCGGCGACCTCGTCGACTGCATCGCCCGCCACATGGTCGACGACGTCGACCCCGCCGGCACGGCGGAGGAGGCTTCGCCACGCCGTCCGCGTCCGGCCGC
>CAWUOA010000483.1:0-2770 GCA_963923225.1 uncultured Planctomycetaceae bacterium | reverse complement strand
GTGACGAAGCGGACGCCGCTCTCCACCAGCCGGCGGGCGAGGAGGCAGCATTGCCCGAAGCGGTTGAGCCCGTAGCGCTCGCGGACGGCCGGCGGCTCGGAGGCGAGATCGAAGGCGGCGCGGGCCTGGGGGCTGGTCATCAGCCGCCAGGCGGCCTGGAAGGAATCGTCGAGGAGGCGGGCGTCCTCGCTGGCCTCGAAGTCCTTCGTCGCGGCCTCGACGACGTCGCGCATCTTCCGCCGGCGGTCGACGCGGAGGCCGGCGACCTGGTCGGGTGGAAGGAGGTCCGGGACTTTGAAGTCGGGCTTCGAGGGGTCGGCCATGAGGGCGAAGGGATCGTGGGCCTTGCCGAGGAAGCCCCCCGCCTGGCCGTTGGGGAGGTTGCCGCCGCCGCGGCCCATGAGCTGGGGGAGGACGACGAAGGGGGGCAGGTCCGAGCGACGGCCGAGGAGGAAGGAGGCGACCGAGCCGGCGTGGGGGGAATTGATCCCGCCGGTGAACCGCCGGCCGGTCTGCATCATCTGCCAGCCGGCGTCGTGGACGGCGGCACCGTCGTGGCGGCAGGAGCGGACGAGGGAGAACTTGTCGGCCACCGCCGCGTGGCGAGGGAGGAGCTCCGAGACCTCGAAGGCGTCGGTGGCGGTGCGGATCGGCTTGAAGGGGCCGCGGACCTCGGACGGGGCGTCGGGCTTCATGTCCCAGAGGTCGAGATGGCTCGGGGCGCCCAGGTTGAAGATCATGATGCACGACCGCTTGTCGTGCCCCGGCCGGAGGCGCCCCTCGGCGGCGGCCCGGGCCAATTGCGGCAGGGAGAGCCCGATCGCCGAGAGCGACCCCACCTGGAGAAAGTCGCGGCGGGTGCGTCCCTGACAGAGGCCGGAGCGGGCGGGGGCGAGCAGATCGAGCATGACGGTACGGATCCATGGAGGGCCGCCGGCGTTCCCCGTGCCGACGGCAGGACCAATGTAGCGTGACGGCGGGGGAGCGTGACGGCGGGGGCGGGTCCCGCCTGATAGCATGATCCGGTGGCCCGCGCGACGGCGGGAGGAGCGTGCCAGACGGGATTCGGGCGCTGCCCGGGAGGTGCAGGATGGCGACGGTGGTGCTGCTCGCGGAGGGATCCATCGCCCCCGCGTGGATCGTGCTCGGGATCCTCGCCGCGATCGCGGTCGGGGGAATCCTCCTTTACAACCAGCTCGTGGCGGCGAGCGTGCGCTGCGACAACGCCTGGAGCGACATCGACGTCCAGCTCAAGCGGCGCCACGACCTGATCCCGAATCTCGTCGAGGCGGTGAAGGGCTACGTCGGCTACGAGAAGGGCACGCTCGAGGCGGTGGTCAGCGCCCGCGCCAAGGCGATGGCGGCGGGCTCGGCGAAGGAGTCGGCCGCGGCGGAGAACGCCCTCACCGGCACCCTCAAGAGCCTCTTCGCGCTGGCGGAGTCCTACCCGCAGCTGCGCGGCAGCGAGCAGTTCACGGCGCTCCAGCAGTCGCTCGCCTCCACCGAGGAGGCGCTCCAGGGGGCGCGCCGCTACTACAACGCGTCGGTACGCGACCTGAACGCCTCGGTGCGGATGTTCCCCTGGAACCTCCTGGCCGGGATGGCGGGGGCGCGGCCCCGCGAGTTCTTCGAGCTCGCCGACGCCGCCGAACGCGCGGTGCCGAGCGTGCGGATGAACTGACCCCCGCGCGAATCGAGGGGAGGGACGATGAGCCGACGCTTCGGCGCGGGATCCGGCGGCATGCGGCTGGTGCTGGCCGTCGCGCTGTCGCTGTGGGGCGCGGCCGCGCGTGCCGATCGGTCGATCGTCATCGAGTCGTTCGACGCGGCGATCGCGGTCGGGAAGTCGGCCGAGATCGACGTCACGGAGACGATCCGGCTCCGCTTCGAAGGGCAGTGGAACGGCATTCACCGGCGCGTGCCGGTGGTTTATTCGGCCGGGGCTCGCGGCACGTACGCGCTGCGCTTCACGCTCGTCGGCGTGGCCGACGAGACGGGCCGGGCGCTCGTCGTCGAGCGGTCGCGGCAGCGTCACGAGGAGGACCTGAAGATCTTCGTCCCGGACGCCGTCGACGCGGTGCGGACGGTCGTCATCCATTACCGGGTGCGGCGCGGGGTGAAGTTCTTCCCCGACCACGACGAGCTCTACTGGAACGTCACCGGCGACGAATGGCCCTACACGATCGGTGCGGCGCGGGCGGCGATCGACCTCCCGGCCGACGTGGAAAACGTCCGCGTCAACGCCTTCGCGGGGGCCTACGGGGCGATCGACAAGTCGGTGGCGATCAGGGTCGACGGCGCCGACAGGTCGCCCGAGGCGACGTTCGAGGCGGCCGGGGAATGGTCGCCGCCGGCCGAGGGGGGCCATCGGGTGGAGGTGCGGGCCACGCGGGCGCTGGGCATCCGCGAGGGGCTGACGGTGGCGGTCGCCTGGAACCCGGGAGGAGTCCGCCGGCCGACGGCATGGGAATCGGCGTGGGACCGTCTCGTCGACAATTCCGGCGCGATCCTCCTCGCGCTGGCCGCGTTCGGCCTGCCGGTGGCGGCGGCCGGGGTGCTGCTGCGGCATTGGTGGCGGGCAGGACGCGATCCGCGTCCGCTGCCGATCGTCGTGCAGTACGAGCCGCCGGCCGGGCTGGGGCCGGCCGAAGCGGGGACGCTCGTCGACAACTCCCCCGACAACCGCGACCTGATGGCGCTGCTGGTCCACTGCGCGGTGCGGGGTCTGGTGAGGATTCGTGAGACGTCCGCGAAGGGATGGCTGTCGAGG
>CAWUOA010000482.1:0-2772 GCA_963923225.1 uncultured Planctomycetaceae bacterium | reverse complement strand
TGTCACGGCCGCCGCGCTCGGTGAGGAGGCGGTTGGCCGCGCACATCCAGTCGGGGAGGCGCGGCTTCGGCTTGTCCTGCGTGTCCATGTCGCCGGAGAGCATCTGCATCGATCCGGCGGGGTGGCCGCCGGCGGTCTGCGACATGCTCCGCAGCACCACGAGCTTGTCGGCGAGCGCCGCCTGCCGCGGGAGCAGCTCGGTGAACTGCATCCCCGGCACCGCCGTGGCGATCGGCTGGAAGGGGCCGCGGTAATCGCTCGGGGCCTCGGGCTTGGGATCGTAGGTGTCGATGTGCGAGCAGCCTCCCGGCTTCCACACCATGATCACCGCCCGGGCCGGCTTCCCCGGCTGCTCGGCCCGCGCCCGCAACAGCCCGGCGAGCGACATCCCGCCCGCGCCGCAGGCGCCGAGCGACGTGCGGAGGAAGGCCCGCCGTCCGCCCCCGCGTGGCCGGACCGGGCCGGCGCACCGCGGGGGGAACGAGACGTGCAGGGACGATGGTCGCGATTCCATGGTCTGGCCCCCCGGGGGTTCCGCGCTCGTGCGAGGCGAGGCGACCGCCATCCTACGCGACCGGCCGATCAACGAAACTGCTGGCACCAGTAGGCGGTGCCGTCGGCGGCATGGGCCACCCCCACCCCGATCCGGCCATGGCCCCCGAGGATGTTGGCCCGGTGGCCGTCGGACCGCATCCAGTCGGCGACGGCCTCGTCGGCCGACGACTGCCCCATGGCGATGTTCTCGGTCACCCCCTGGCCGTGGGTCAGCGAACGGTTGCGGGCCATCCACGCCGCCTGCCGGCGGGCGCCGGCCATCAGCGAGGCATCGGCGACCAGCGCCGGCAGGCCGCGGCGGGCGCGGGCGGCGTTGGTGCGATCGACGATCGCCGACTCGGTCGCGGAGAGGCCGCTCGACGTGGGCGCGCCGGGATCGGCGGCGGGCACGCTCCCGGAGGAAACGAGGAGGAGACAGGCGAGCGTTGCGGACAAAGACCGACGGCTGCACGCGGGGGCAGTCATGACGAAGCTCCTTTCGAGGTGGGAAAACCGGCAGGAGCGTCGGTATGCGGGAGCACCTGGGGAGTTGTCAAAAAACCCCCTCGGCGACCTCGAGACCGCGCCTTCGCCAGCTTGCCCTCCCTACCGGAAACCGTCACCGATCGGTCACGGGAGCGCCGCGGCCGCCTCGTGGAGGAGCTTCACGCAGGCCTCGACCATCAGTTCGCCGGCGCCCGGGGCGACGGTGGAATTGATCGTCTCGTAGCCGCCGCCGACACTCGCCGCCCGCGTGGGGACGTAGATCGTCTCGCCATGGTTGGCGAGCTCCACCACCAGCGTCGTGCGGAAAGGGCTCGCGTTCTTGATCGCCAGGCCGTGCTCGACGAACGACTCGCCGGGGAAGGCGACCACCGCCACGTCGCGGCCGAGCGTGATCACCTGCACGCCGAGCGGCATCGTGGCGCCGGTGCCGGCGAAGCGCTTCGAGAGGCCCCAACCGAGCCACTCCATCGCCTCCTCCTGGTCGACCGAGTGGCGGAGATTGTCGATGATCAGCCGGCGGTAGGCGTCGACGTGCGCGAGGAACTCGGGCTTCCCCCCCGCCTTGATCTCGGCGAGGAGCTTCTTCGCGGCCGCCACCTGCTCCGAGGAGGCGTCGAGCAGGGGCACGTCGACCGTCGCGGTGCGGACCTGGAGCCGCGGGGACTCGATCGCCGCGAGCCCCGGCAGGCCCCCGACGACCGTCTTGCCGAGCGACGAGCCGATGAAGTCGGTCTTGTTCGCCTCGGGTCTGGTCGGGTCGACGTGGTTGATGTTGCCGCAGCAGCCGTTGCCGAAGAGCGCGATCACCTGGCCGCCGAGCGCGTCGCGGCATTCGCGCTCGACGAAGAAGGGGAAGTCGGCCGACCATTCGGTGCCGCCGACGGTGTCGAGGTGGAGGGCGAAGGAGGAGAGGAGCGCGCGGGCCTTCCCGTCGGGGCCGTCGAAGCGGACGATCCCCACCTCCGGATCGATCGGGCCGGCGGGGCGGATGGCGCCGGGGGTGTCGGTCTTGGCCCAGGTGCGCACCGAGCCGTCGGTCATGAGGAAGCGGCGGTTGAAGGAGATCGGCGTCTCCTGCAGGGCGCTTCCGCCGGTGGCTCGCACCTCCACCGCGGCGGCGTCGGCCCGCTTCACCGCGTCGACGATCCCCTCCACCAGCCGCGGCACGTAGGGCTCGCGTTCGGCGGCGGCGCCCGTCGGCTTCCGCCCGGTCACGAACTGGAACAGCTCCTTGGTGTAGTCGGGGCCGGTGTGGGTGTGGGTGGCGGCGAGCATGACGTGGCCGCCGGGGATCCCGGTCGCCTTCTCGACGCGCTCGCGGACCAGGTCGGTGAGATCGGTGGCGATGACGATCAGGTCGCAGCAGACGATCGCCGCGGCCGAGTCCCCCTGGCGCAGCACGATCGCCTTGGCGTGGAGCGGATCCTTCTGCCCGGTGGAGAGGCGCTCGAAGTAGTAGCCGCTCATCGGATAGGGCCCGAGCGGCGTGATGTCGGCGGCCGCCGCCCCGACGCGCAAGGGCGCCTCCGCGGCCGACACGCCGCCGGACGTCGCGGCCAGGCAGGCCGCCACCACGACGATGCGGAGACATCCCGAGAGCCATCCACCCCGCTCCGAGCCACCTGCGGCCATGTCCATCGCCGTGCCCTCCGAAGTGCCCATCGATCCACTCACGTTCACGCCAGAATCTTCCCGATCACCTCGCCCGCCACGTCGGTGAGGCGGAAGTCG
>CAWUOA010000481.1:0-2772 GCA_963923225.1 uncultured Planctomycetaceae bacterium | reverse complement strand
GACAACGAGCGCCACATGTGGGCCTACCGCGACTGGGTCGTGAAGGCCTTCAACGACAACCTCCCCTTCGACCAGTTCACCGTCTGGCAGATCGCCGGCGACCTCCTCCCCGGCGCCACGCGCGAGCAGCAGACCGCCACCGGCTTCTGCCGCTGCAACGTCACGACGAGCGAGGGCGGCTCGATCAATGACGAGCTCCTCTTCCGCTACGCCGTCGATCGTACGGCGACCATGCTCAACGCCTGGATGGGGCTCACCGGCCAGTGTGCGGTGTGCCACGACCACAAGTTCGATCCGATCTCGGCGAAGGACTTCTATTCGCTCTACGCCTTCTTCAACTCGGCGGCCGACCCCGGCTTCGACGGCAACGTCGAGCGCACGGCGCCGGTCATCACGCTGCCCACCCCCGAACAGGAGGCGGAGCAGGCGGCCATCGACGCCAGTCTCCCCGGCCTCGACGCGAAGCTCGAGGAGGCGGTGGCGGCGGTGTCCTACGCCGATCCGGCCACGGCCGATCCCAAGCCCGCCCCCGTGACGAGCGAGACGGTGTGGCTCGACGACGACTTCCCCAAGGGGGCGGCGGTGCAGGCGTCGCCCGGCACGACCACGTGGTTCACGTCGGCCGACCCGGGCGCCGTCCTCTCCGGCGCCCGCAGCCTCGAGCGCACCGCGACCGGCATCGGGCAGGACTTCTATCAAAGCGGTGCCGAGCCGCTCGTCGCGGCGGGTGGCGCCGAGATCTTCGCGCACGTCTGGATCGACCCGGCGGCCCCGCCGAAGGCGATCATGATCCAGCTCCACACCGACGGCTGGGAGCACCGTGCCGTGTGGGGCGAGGGGGGCGTGATCCCCTGGGGCGCCGTCGGCCAGCCGTCGCAGATGGTGTTCGGCCCGCTTCCCGAGGCGGGGAAGTGGGTCCGCGTGGCCTTCAAGCCGGAGAGCGTCGGCGTGCCGGCCGGGACGAAGATCGGCGGCTTCGCCCTCACGCAGTTCGACGGCCACCTCCGCTGGGACAAGGTCGGCGTCTCGAGCACCGACGATCCGGCCGTCGATCCGACGCGCTCCTTCGCGGCGTGGTGGAAGGAGCGGGTCGGCCGCGAGAAGCTCGACGAGCTTCCGGAGGCGCTGCGCGGTCCGGTGCGGGAGGGCCCGGAGAAGACGACCGACGCCGAGACGGTGGCCCGGATCCGCCGTCACTGGCTCAAGGCCGCGTGGCGCGACAAGCCCGAGGCGATCGCCTCGATCCAGCGCGAGATCGACGCGGCGCGGAAGCGGCGCGGCGAGATCGACGCGGCGCTCGTGCGGACGTTCGTGTTCAACGACCTCCCGCAGATGCGCGACAGCTTCGTGATGACGCGCGGCGCCTACGACAAGCCGGGGGAGAAGGTGACGCGGAACACCCCCGCCTTCCTTCCCAGGCTCGCCGTTCCTGAGGGGCAGACGCCCTCGCGCCTCGATCTGGCGAAGTGGCTCCTCCTGCCGGAGCAGCCGCTGGTGGCCCGCGTGGCGGCCAACCGGCTCTGGCAGCAGTTCTTCGGCATGGGGCTCGTGAAGACGAGCGAGGACTTCGGCCAACAGGGGGAGGCCCCGAGCCACCCCGAGCTCCTCGATTGGCTCGCCAGCGAGTACCGCGAATCGGGCTGGAACACCCGCCACGTCGTGCGGCTGATCGTCACCAGCCGGGCCTTCCGCCGCGACGCCCGGATCCTCCCGGAGCACCTCGCGGCCGACCCGGAGAACCGCCTCCTCGCCCGGGGCCCGCGCGTCCGTCTCGACGCCGAGCAGATCCGCGACAACGCCCTCGCGGTGTCCGGGCTGCTCGTTCCCGCCTTCGGCGGCCGCGGCACCCGCCCCTACCAGCCGGACAACATCTGGGAGCCGGTGGGCTTCGCCGGATCGAACACGCAGAACTACAAGCGCGATTCGGGCGACGGCCTGTGGCGGCGGAGCATCTACGCCTTCGTGAAGCGCACCGCGCCGCCCCCCTTCATGGTCAACTTCGACGCCCCCAACCGGGAGCAATTCTGCGCCCGCCGCGAGCGGAGCAACACGCCGCTGCAGGCTCTGCAATTGATGAACGACGTGCAGCACGTCGAGGCGGCCCGGGCGCTCGCCGCCCGGGCGCTGGCCGCCGCACCGTCCGACGACGCGGCGCGGATCGACTGGCTCTTCCGCACGGTCCTCGCCCGGGCGCCGGACCCGGTGGAGATGACGCTCGTGGCCGAGGAGCTCGCCGCGCACCGCGGCCGTTACGCCGCCGATCCCGAGGGGGCCGCGCGGCTGGTGTCGCAGGGGGAGTCGAGGGCGCCCGAGAACGTCGCGGCCGCCGAACTCGCCCCCTGGACGCTGGTGTCGAACATGATCCTGAACCTCGACGAGACCCTGACGAGGAACTGACGCCATGACGCACCACCTTCCCCCCGCCGCGCGCGACTTCCATGCGCTCGCCTGCCGCCGGGCCTTTCTCCGCGCCTCGGGCGTGGGCGCCGGCGCCGCGGCTCTGGCGCTGCTCGAGGGGGGGCGGAGTCCCGGCGCCGCGATCGAACCCGGGGCCGTCCGCCCCGTCGTACCGCGCGTCCATCCGGCGCTCCCCGGACTGCCGCACCACGCGCCCAGGGCCAAGAGCCTGATCTACATCCACCCCAACGGCGGCCCGTCGCAGATCGACCTCTGGGACCACAAGCCGAAGCTCGAGGAGTACTTCGACAAGGACCTCCCGCCGAGCGTCCGCGGCGATCAGCGGCTCTCGACGATGACCAGCGGCCAGCAGCG
>CAWUOA010000480.1:0-2774 GCA_963923225.1 uncultured Planctomycetaceae bacterium | reverse complement strand
AGCCAGGCGAGCACGGGCAACTGCTCCTCGTTCATTCCGTCGCACGCGTTCTCGAAGAACTCGCGCGAGTGGCAGACGCTCGCGGCCCCCCAGTAGACACCGATGCCGTCGAAGAGACGCAGGGCCACGAGCGCCAGTTTCGAAAGCGCGAGCGCCGACTCGACGGGAGTCGACTCGGCGCTCCCACCCGCCACGGTGACGATGACGTGGGCCCGGTGGGCCGCGGCCTCCTCCCGACCGTTCGGCCAGAGGAAGTTGCCGTCGGCGTTGACCTCGGCCTCGCCGCCGGGAATCGGGATCGGCATCAGGGCGAGAAAACCGATCGTCTCCGCGCCGCAGGTGACGGCCACCATGCCGGGGTCTGGCACCTCGGCCGAGAACTCGGGGCCGAAGATCTCCGCCACCGCCTCGCCGGCCGCGGCGGGGTCGCAGGGGTCGGTCGTGCGAGCGAGGACGAAACAGAAACGCGGCCATGCGGCGCGGTCGCTAGGCTCGTCGCCATGCACCGCGTCGTCACCGGCGTCGAAGTCAGCCATGGAATGTCTCCCCTCGCGCGAGTCCGGGGACAGCGTCGGCCCCGCCGTCGCGAGGCGCTCCCCGGCCCCTCACCTGCTGGCATGGTAGCAAACGGCCTTCCAGGCGTGTTTTCCACTCCCTGCGGGCGCCCTTCCGCCGCCTCGGGGCGTTCCCTATCCTCCCGCCCCGCACGACACCCTCCGCCGCAACGCCACGCTGGAGACGCTCCATGCGCCGTCGCACGATCCTCGCCGCCTCGGGCCTCTGGGCCCTGGGCCTCGCCGGCTGCCGCGGGCAGCGGCAGTTCGCCCGGATCGTCAATCCCGGCGACAAGGCGCTCATGGGCAGCCACCAGGCCGGCGCCGAAACCTTCGGGCCGCTGGTGGACGAGGCGGTGGCCAAGCTTCTCGCGCGCCATGCCGAGATGCCCGTGCAGCAGGTCTCGTACGACGAATCGGGCCAGCCGCTCCCCTGCCCCTCCAAGCGGATCTGCTTCGTCGGCGTGGAGAACAAGTCCGCCGAGGACATCGGCGACTTCAAGGACGAGCTCTACGAGGTCATCGACGCCCGGCTCCTCGAGTCGCCCACCTTCGAGCCGCTCAATCGGCGCTTCGTCGAGGCGGGCCTCCGCGAGACGCGCATCCGCCCCGACCAGCTCTGCATCCCGGAACGGATGCGCGAGTTCGCGGCGCACCTGGAGCGCGAGGGGGAGCCGATCGACTACCTCCTCTACGCCACGCTCACCTCCGGGACGACGCGCGAGAACCGCGACTACGAGCGGTCGTACCGGCTGACGATGGAGCTCGTCGACGTCCGCTCGGGGGAGTACGACAAGCAGTCGGCCGACCTCGTGAAGGGCTACCATCACAGCCGCCTTTCCCGGTGGCGGGCCACCAATCCGCTCTCGCGGTAGCACGGGTGCACCGATGCGGCCCCTCGACCGGATGGTGCTGGCCGTCGCCTGCGCGGGCGTGCTCCTGTGCGGCTGCGCGACGCACATGACGCGGCTCGAGCCGGTGCGCGCGGCCTGGATCCGCGGGGATCTCGCCGAGGCCGAACGCCTGATCGCGGAATCGGCCCAGAAGCATCCCGGCGACGCCGACGTCTTCGCGCTCGACCAGGCGAGCCTGGCCCTCGCCGACGGCCGGCCGGAGGAGGCGAAGCGGATCCTCGTCGAGGTTCGCGACCGCTTCGACCACCTCGAGCAGGAGAGCCCGGCCGAGGACGCCTGGTCGATGTTCTCCGACGATCAGCAGCGGTCCTACGCCGGCGAGGACCACGAGAAGGTGCTCCTCCGCGCGGTGGCGGCGATCGCCGATCTCGCCGCCGGCGGCGTCGACGCCGAGGCCTTCTCCTACCAGGCCGCCGAGCGCCAGGCGGATATCGTGCGGGCCGCGGTCGAGGACGACGGCACCAATCCCAAGGCCTCCTACCGGCAGATCGCGCTGGCGCCGTACCTGCGCGGCATCCTCCGCGAGGAGACGCACCGCGACTACGACGACGCCGCCCGCCACTTCGCCACCGTCGCCTCCTGGGAACCCGACTTCGCGCAGGCGCGGCACGACGTCGTCCGAGCCTCGGGCGGCGTCCATTCCCCGCGCGGCCACGGCGTCCTCCACGTCATCGCCATGGTCGGCCACGGCCCCTGCAAGGTGCCGGTGGAGGAGATCCCGTCGAGCGCGGCGATGCTCGTCGCCGACCAGATCCTCTCGGCGACCCTCTCCCAGACGCTGCCCCCCACCGTGGCGCCGATCAAGGTGCCGCGCGTGGTGGCGGCGCCGGGACGGGTCCGCGGCGTGGTGGTGGGCCGGGAGGCCGAGGCCAGCGTGCAGTGGGCCGCGCGGACGACGACGATCACCGACGTCACGCGGATGGCGGTCGACCAGGACGCCGCCATGCACGACCGCACGGTGGCCCGGGCCGTCGCCCGGCGGGCGCTCAAGAAAGGGACGGTGTTCGGCATCAAGGAGGGGATCGGCCTGCAGCAGTACGGCCCGGCGGCACTCGCCTTCGATCTGGCGGGCGTCGCCTGGGAGGCCGCGGAGAACGCCGACACGCGCTGCTGGGGCCTCCTCCCCGACTCGATCCAGGTGGCCCGCCTGGAACTCCCCGCCGGCGAGCACGACCTCTTCCTCGCGCCGGTCGACGACTCCAACACCGCAGGAGCGATGGTGCGGCGCCGCGTGCGCGTCGAGGACGGCCGCAACGCCTACCTCGTCGTCACCGCCGTCGACGCGGGGATTCTGGGCGGGTCGGAC
>CAWUOA010000479.1:0-2775 GCA_963923225.1 uncultured Planctomycetaceae bacterium | reverse complement strand
GCAAGCGACGGCGGCCGCGCGGAGAGGACGACTCGGGGCAGGCCTGGGCGACGAGTTTGGTCATGGTGTTGGGGCAGACGCCGAGGAGCTTCGCCGCCTTGCCACGATGGCCGGCCGTCTTCGACATCGCCTGGCGAACGGCGATCCGGCGCAGCTGCTCCAGGTCGAGCAGCGGGAGAACGGGATCGTCGCCCGGCGCGGCCTCGGCCGCGGCGGCCGGCGCTGCCGTCGGAGGGACGGCCCGGCTCCCGGCGCCGGAGAAGGCGGCGTCGAGGACAGCGTCGATCTCGTCCGCGAGGATGTAGACGCGTTGGATGGTGTGGGCGAGCTCACGGAGGTTGCCCGGCCAGGAGTGCCCCACGAATCGCTGCATCGTCGCGGCGTCGGGCCGCCACGGTGGAAGTCGGAAGCGGGCGGCGAAGTGCTCCGAGAAGTGGGCGATGAACGCGGGGATGTCCTCCCGCCGGGCCCGCAGCGGCGGAACCGAGAGATGAATGGTGTTGAGACGGTAGAAGAGGTCCTCGCGGAAGCGACCGGCCGCGACTTCGGCCTCGAGGTCCCGGTTGGTGGCGGCGATGACCTGGACGTCGACGGATACCGGACGCGTGCATCCCACCGGCGTCACTTCACGCTGCTGCAGCGCCCGGAGGAGCTTCGGCTGGAGGTCGAGGGGAAGCTCTCCGATCTCGTCGAGAAACAAAATCCCCCCGTCGGCGGAGCGGAACGCGCCGGTCGTGGCGCTGTCGGCGCCGGTGAAGGCGCCACGGGAGTGGCCGAAGAGCAGGCTCTCCGCCAACGTCGCCACGATCCCGCCGCAATTCATGGCGACGAAGGGGCGCCCGGACCGGGTCCCAGCGGCGTGGATGGCACGGGCCACCTCCTCCTTGCCACAGCCGGTCTCACCGGTGACGAGGACGGGGCAGTCGAAGGCACCGACACGTTCGATCGCCTGCTCGAGGTGGCGAACCGATTCGGAGCGGCCGACCAGCCTCGGCCATTCCGTGCCCGAACGGGAGGAGGGCGAGGCGGGGGAACGCACCGATGCCTCGGGCTGCTGGAGACGTGTCGTCGAGCCGTCCATGAGGAGATCTCCCGTTGTGCCTGATCGAACCGGCGGGGCACCGACACATTTCGCATCCCACGCGACGCAGTGTCGCAACTCATGCGAATCCAGTCACGCTTACATCACCGAAATGCACAGGGTGTCGCCTCCCGATCCTGCCCCCTTCACTACGCCGAACCACCCAAGCACCCCGATGCCGAGGGGGAATCGCAGATCGAAAGCGTCGTCCATCGCCGCTGAAATCGATGGTCACCATGCGAACCCCGGTCGCCTTGCACGGATGTCAGCAAGTGGAGGCACGCTCCGTGCAGTCCACTGTCGGAGCGACGATGCGTTCGTTCCTCGGGCACGCCGGTGAGGTGTCCTCGTGGACCCAAGCGTCACGATCGCGGAGGGAACGACCAACCAGGCGCCGCCCAGGGTTCTGCACGGCGCCGCTACGCCACCGAGGAAGATTCCACATGGCACACCGCCTGTCCCGGGTTCGCGGTTCGATCGCCGGCAGCCTCTCGCTCTTCGCCCTGCTGACCGCCGTCGTCGCGTCGTCGGCCGTCGCCGCCCCGGTGATCTCGGACCTCCACTTCACCGGCTCGACCTACCCTGCGGGCACGGGGGGCGCGGACCCCTATTGGCAGGTGGTGGCCTGGCCGAACTCATGGACCGGAAAGCCCGGCGCCCCGTACAACGCGTTCGTATTCTCCGGCAATCCCGGGGGGGGCCAGAACGTCCCCAATCCCTGGGCGCCTGGCAGCAGTGACCCCGCGAAGGGCACCAACCCCGTGCAGTACGGAGGCCGCTGGATCGGTCTCCAGGACAACAACGCCACCTCGGTCCTCACCCCGACGTCGACGCCATCGACCTATTCGACGATCTATGCGACCACGTTCACGGCGAGCGAGGCGGGCACCGCCGACCTCTCCTTCCTGGCCACGGCGGACAACAACGTCACGCTGTTCGTCAACGGCTCGATCGTCGGCGCCGGGACGGATACTCCGACGATCTCCGGCGGAGAGACCGTGGGCTCGGCCTTCGGCCTCGGTTCGCTCAAATGGGTCGAGAACTCGGTCGCGGTCAACGCCGGCACCAACGTCCTCTACGCCGTGGTGAACGACGTGAACTCGACCGGCACCTACGGCTCCACCGGCCTGATCGTGGTGCCGGAGCCGTCGACCTACGCCTCGGCCTGCCTCGGCCTGGCGACTTTCGGCCTTCTGCGGATGCGGCGCCGGGCCGCCGGCCATCGCGGTTGATCGCGCGGCCGGGTCACACCCGGCCTCCCTCCGAGATCACGCACACCAGGGGGATCGCCCGGCGACGGGCGGTCCCCCTGCGTCGTTTCATGCCTGGCGCGTGGCGGTCCCGCCGGTAGGATCAGCGGCTCGCGCGACGCGAGTCCCGTCCCTCCAAGACCCTCCAGGGAAGATCGCCCATGACCGCCTCCGCAACCCTCTCCGCCCCGCGTCGCGCCGCTCGTCGAGCGTGGCACCATTGGGTGTGGAGCCCCTGGGCGATTCCGCTCCTCGCCGTCGCCGCCATCTGCCTGCTCGCCGATCCAGCCGTCGCCGCCGAACCGGCCCCGGCGGTCGCCGCCGACGACCCGGTGCCCCCGGCGCCGCAGCCGCGGTGGTGGAAGGGGAATCTCCACACCCACACCTTCTGGAGCGACGGCGACGATTTCCCCGAGATGGTGGCCGAGTGGTACCGCACCCACG
>CAWUOA010000478.1:0-2776 GCA_963923225.1 uncultured Planctomycetaceae bacterium | reverse complement strand
AACTTCATCGACACCCTCCGCTACTTCACCGACATGGCCCTCCATGTCGAGCACCGCACGACGCTCGCCGTCTCCGGCCACGAGGCCCGCACCGTCCGCCACGCCTGGGGCCCCTGCGGCTTCATCTTCCCCTGGAACTTCCCCTTCCTCCTCGTCGGCTGGGGCATCTCGCCGGCGCTCGCCGCGGGGAACACCTGCGTCGTCAAGCCGGCCGAGGACACGCCGCTGTCGACGATCTACCTCGGCCGCCTCGCCCGTGAGGTCGGCCTCCCCGACGGCGTGATCAACGTCATCCCCGGCACCGGCGCCGTGGCGGGCGCGGCGTTGTCGCGCCATCCGGGCCTCAAGCACATGAGCTTCACCGGCTCGCCGGAGGTGGGCAGGCTCGTGGGGCAGGCCGCCGGCCACAACCTCGTGCCGGTCAAGCTCGAGCTCGGCGGCAAGGGGGCGGCGGTGGTGTTCGAGGACGTCGACATCGCCGGCACGGCGCAGAGCCTCGTCAACGCCATCACCTTCCACTCGGGCCAGGTCTGCTGCGACGCGACCCGCTGGCTCGTCCACAAGTCGATCTACAAGGACTTCGTCGACGAGTGCAAGTCGCGCCTGCGGAGCGTGCACGTCGGCTATCAGATGGCCGACGGCACCGGCATGGGCCCGGTGGTGAACGCCAAGCAGCGGGCCCGCGTCCTCGGCTACCTCGAGAAGGGGCAGGCCCAGGGCGCCGAGGCGGTGCTCGCCGGCGGACCCGCCGAGGTCTCCGGACACGACGGCTTCTACGTCAAGCCGGCGCTCCTGGCCGGCACGCTCGACAACGTCGCCGCCCGCGAGGAGATCTTCGGACCGGTGGCCTTCCTCTCGCAGTTCGGCAGCGAGGAGGAGGCGGTGCACATGGCCAACGACACCGACTATGGCCTGGCCAACAGCGTCTGGACGCGGGATCTCGCCCGTGCCAACCGCGTCGCCGAGTCGATGGTGGCCGGCAACAGCTGGATCAACGCCCACAACGTCTTCCCGCGCGGCGTGCCGTACGGCGGCGTGAACAAGAGCGGCATGGGCGGCGGCGTGCTCTCGATCGAGACGCTCCTCGACTACTACCGCGCCCAGTCGGTCGTCCGCCCGCTCTGAGTCGATTCGCGTTCTTTCCGGCCGGCGGTCGCTCCTCACGGGGCGGCCGCCGGCTTTTTGTTTCTCCCCCTTCCCGCTCCGGACGCTCCCCATGGCCGACACCGACTGCATCATCGTGGGCGCGGGGCTCGCCGGCCTGGCCTGTGGGAAGACACTCGCCCGTGCCGGCCGCAGCGTGCTCCTCCTCGACGCGGCGGAGCGGGCCGGCGGCCGCGTGGCCACCGATTCCGTCTCCGGCTTCCGCGTCGACCGTGGCTTCCAGGTCTATCTCGAGGCTTACCCCGAGGGGCGGAAGCTCCTCGAACTCGGCGCGCTTCGCATGGGCTGGTTCGAGCCGGGGGCGCTGGTCATCGAGCAGGGGAGGCTCCGCGAGGTGAGCGATCCCTGGCGCCGGCCGGTCGCCGCCCTCCGCTCGCTCCTCTCGGGGGCGGTCTCCTTCGACGACGCTCTCCGGATCGCCTCGCTGCGTCGCGGCGTGGTCGCCCGCGCCCGTGCCGGCACGCTCGACGCCGTCGCCTCCGCCGCGGCCGGCGAGGTCTCCACGCGGGCGGCGCTTGCGCGCCAGGGCTTCACCGACGCCTTCGTGGACCGCTTCTTCGCCCCCTTCTTCGGCGGCGTGTTCCTCGAACGCGCCCTCGACACCTCCGAGGCGGTCTTCGCCTTCACCTTCGCGATGTTCGCCCTCGGCCGGGCGGGGCTTCCCCAGGGGGGCATGGCGGCGATCCCCGCGCAGCTCGCCGGCTCCCTGCCCGCTGGCTCCCTCCGCCTCGGCACGCGCGTCGCCGCGGTGGAGCCGGGCGCGGTGACGCTCGCCGGCGGCGAACGCCTCGTCGCGCGGGAGGTGGTCGTGGCCACGGAGGCTTTCGTCGCCGCCAAGCTCCTCCCGGCCGCCGCGCCGCGACACCAGCGCCACTGGAAGGGCACGCGGATGCTCGCCTTCGCCGCGGGCCGCTCGCCGCTGGGCCGGCCGATCCTCGTGGTGGGGGCCGACGCCGGGGGTGTGATCGACAATCTCGTCGTCCCCTCCGACGTCGCCGGCGGCTACGCGCCCCCCGGAGCGGCGCTCGTTACGGTGACCGTTCGCCCGGAATGCACGCTCGGCGACTCGGACGCGATCGCCGCAGTGAAGGCCGAGGCGGGCAAGCTCTTCGGCTCCGCCGTGCAGTCGTGGCGGCACCTCGAGACGGTCCACGTGCCGCGGAGCCTCCCCGACGAATCCCCCGCCGCCCGCGCGCTTCGCCCGAAGAGCCCCCGCGTCGCCGAGGGGCTCTCCGTCTGCGGCGACTGGTGCACGACCTCCTCGATCAACGGAGCCCTCGCGAGCGGCCGCCTCGCGGCGGAGGGGGTGCTGGCGGGACGCTGACCTGGTGTTTCGATCGAGCCATCCGTTCGCGGCGAACCACGCCGACCCGGTGCGCTGGCTGTTTTCGGATTCCGCCAGCGGTCGCCCGGCCGAGAGGGCCGCAACCGGTGGTTCGACGGCAGCGGCTAGCGCGCCGGTTCCAGGCGATCGAGTTCCTGCCAAATGCGGGTGAAGGGCACGACCTTCGAAGTGTCGTCGGTGCCGCTGCCGACCGGCGTCACCACCCACCGCTCGACCACGTTCAGGCCGAGTGAATCGAGGAGCCGGAGTTGCCGGCGGTCGAATCCG
>CAWUOA010000477.1:0-2791 GCA_963923225.1 uncultured Planctomycetaceae bacterium | reverse complement strand
ACACAAGGAGTATCGTCGGCAGCGTCAGATGTGTATAAGAGACAGCCTCACCCCTCCCCCATCCATGCCCCTCTCCATCGCCCAACTCGTCGTGCTCGTCCCGCTCCTGGCCCTCGCGGGGGCGATCGGCACGGTGGCCCTCAGGCATCGGCTCGGCCCCCGCGCCCACCTGCCGGCCGTCGCCGGCATCGGCGCCGCGGCGGTGGCGGCGCTGCTGCTCCTGCTCGGCACCGTGGCGGACGTCCGCGGCGGCCAGGGGGAGTCGGCCCGCCCCGTCGAGGTGATCTCCACGCTCTGGAACTGGGCCACCGTGAGCGACGCCGGCATCCCCGATGCGGCCGGCGGCACGTCCGTCCGCCCGCAGGTCTCCGCCCCCTTCTCGGTGCCGGTGGCGCTGCGCGTCGATCCGCTGACGGCCACGCTGCTCACCATCATCACCGGCGTCGGGCTGTTGGTGGCGATCTACTCCATCGGCTACATGCACGGCGACCCGGGCTATCCGCGGTTCTTCGCGCTGGTGGCGATGTTCGTCTTCTCGATGTCGATGCTCGTGGCGGCGAGCAACTTCCTCCTCGTGTACGTCTTCTGGGAGGCGGTGGGCGCCTGCAGCTACCTCCTCATCGGCTTCTGGTACACGAAGCCCGAGGCGGCGCGGGCCGCCAAGAAGGCGTTCCTGGTCAATCGCGTCGGCGACTTCGGCCTGGCGATCGCCACCTTCCTCCTGTGGATGACCTACGGCACGCTCGACTTCCACGACACGATCGCCGCCGACGGCACGATCCTTCCCGGGATCCTCGGCCAGACCCGCCTGGCGGACGTCTCCGGCTACGTCGGCGGCACGGTGGGGACGGCGATCTGCCTCCTCATGCTCCTGGCGGCCTGCGGCAAGAGCGCCCAGGTGCCGCTGCACGTCTGGCTCCCCGACGCGATGGAGGGGCCGACCCCCGCCAGCGCCCTGATCCACGCCGCGACGATGGTCACCGCCGGGATCTACCTCATCACCCGCTCCGCGCCGCTGTTCGTCGGCTGCCCGGGGGCGCTCGCGATGGTGTCGATCGTGGGGGCCACGACGGCGCTGGTGGCGGCGCTGATCGCCACGGTGCAGAACGACCTGAAGCGCGTCCTCGCCTATTCGACGATCAGCCAGCTCGGCTACATGTTCGTGGCGCTGGGCACGGGGACGATGCTCGGCTTCACCGCCGCCATCTTCCACCTCGTCACGCACGCCTTCTTCAAGGCCCTCCTGTTCCTCGGCGCGGGCTCGGTGATGCACTCCATGGGGGGCGTGATCGACATGCGCCGCTTCGGCGGCCTCAAGTCGCTGATGCCGGTGACCGCGGCCACGTTCCTCGTCGGCGCCGCGGCGCTGGCGGGCGTCGCGCCATTCGCCGGCTTCTTCAGCAAGGACGAAATCCTCGCCGCCCTCCACTCCAAGGCGCATCCCGAGGCCCACGGCTCGGACCACGCCGACGCCCATGCGACCGCCCCGGCGATTCCCGCCCCGGCCGGCCCCTTCCGGACGGCGTCCTGGCGGAGCGACGCGACCCACCACGGCACCGGCCACGAGGCCGTGGCGCTCGACGCGCTCGATCATCCCTCCACGTGGCGGCTGCTCTTCTGGATGTCGCTGTTCACGGCGGGACTCACCGCGTACTACACCTTCCGCGCGGTGTTCATGACCTTCACGGGCCCTTTGCGCGTGCCGAGCGAGGCGGGCGATCATGCCCACGAGTCCCCCGAGGTGATGACCCGGCCACTGGTGGTGCTGGCCGTCCTGTCGGCCTTCGCCGGCCTGCTCCTCTTCGTCACCGACGGCCTGGGGCGCTTCCTCGCCGCCACTCCCTCCCTCACGGCCGCGGCCGTGGCCCGCACCGCGGTGCCCCACGCCTTCCACTGGGACATCGCCATCCAGGGCACCCTCGCCGCCGCGATCGGCATCGTCATCGCGGCGATCTTCTATTACGGCAAGCGCAGCGACTCGACGCAGGGCGACGGTTCCTTCGGCCCGCTGGGGACGCTGTTCGCCAACAAGTTCTATTTCGACGCGATCTACAAGGCGGCGATCGTCACGCCGCTCGAAGCCCTGGCACTGATCGCCGCGGCGTTCGATCGGCACGTCGTGGACGGCGCCGTCGACGCGATCGGGCGGGTGCCGCTGGCCTGGGGCGCCGCGGTGCGCCGCCTCCAGTCGGGGCTCGTCCAGCGATATGCCCTCGCCGGCGTGGTGGGCGTGCTGGCCATCGTCCTCGCCCTGGCCTGGCAGCTGCGTCCCTGACACCCGCTCCCCGCCACGGCGGCCCCCCCGACTGAAGTCCCCTCCGGCACCCGTCATGAACCCCTTCTCTCCGTCCGGTTCGCTCCTCCTGGTGATCGTCACGCCGCTGGTCGGCGCGATCGTGGCCTGGCTGCTCGGGTCGCGCGGCACGCACGCCGTCCGCCAGAGCGCGGCGGTGACCACCCTCTTCACGCTCGCCGGCGCCGCCTGGGTGATCCTTCGGTATCTCTCGAGCCCCGAGGCGGCCGCCGGCCGGCCCTACGGCGTGAGCGAGGGGGCGTGGCTCGTCGACGGACCGCTCGACATCCGCCTCGGCCTCGGCCTCGACGGCCTCTCGGTATGGCTGTTCGGGCTCTCGGCCCTCCTCTCCTTCACCGCGGTGATGGTCAGCTGGGACGCGATCAAGGAGAAGCCGGTCGGCTTCTACTGCCTCCTGCTGACGCTCGAGTCGGCGATGCTCGGCGTGTTCGCCGCGCGTGACGTGATCCTGTTCTACGTGTTCTTCGAGTTCACGCT